>CAYLPW010000065.1:0-2652 GCA_964385665.1 uncultured Saprospiraceae bacterium | reverse complement strand
GCACGATTAAGTAAAGAAAAAACCAAACAGATAAATTGAGTTATTTCACGGTTATGAGTTCAATAATAAATTTATCTCTTTAATGTTTGGTTTCTCCTTCACTTCCTCTTTGCAAGCACGATTAAGTAAAGAAAAAACCAAACAGATAAATTGAGTTATTTCACGGTTATAAATTATGATTATGAATTATGGATCATGGATCATGGATTATAGCTTTTGTAACTATGACCCATGACCCATAATCTATGATTCATATTAAATACTTGGTTCTTGCAGCAAGTCCATAAACTCAACAGTACTCCGTTCCATTTCGTAGACCACTTTTTGGACGTTGGCGACTAAAATATTGTAGCCTACGAATGCGATAATACCAATGAAAAGTCCGAAAGCAGTTGTCAGTAGAGCTTGATAGATACCACCTGCTAACAAGCTAGGTGTGACGTTCTCTTGCGTTGCCATTTCGTAGAAGGCAGCGATCATACCCGTTACTGTACCAAAGAATCCAATCATCGGCGCTGCACCTGCGATACTGGCTAAAGTCGATAAGCTTTTTTCAAGTTTAAAGATCTCTAGATTACCCACATTTTCGATAGCTGCGTCGATGTCTTTCAGCGGTTTTCCGATTCGCATAATTCCCTTCTCTACCATACGAGCGATAGGAGAATCTGTCGTCTGGCACAGTGCTTTCGCTGCTGGAATATTGCCCGAAGCTACGTTAGCACGGATGTTATTCATGAAGCCTTGGTCAATACGTCCTGCCTGCTTAATTGTTAAATATCGCTCTACGAAAATGTAACAAGCAATTACCATTAACACCACTAAAACGGCAACAATAATGATCCCGAGAGGTCCAGATTGTAGAATAATGTCAAAGAAATTCTGTGATTCAACACTGACTTCTTCTTCGGGTACGGCATCTAAAGCCGCTGTTTGAAATAGGAATAATAGGTCTAAGTTCATATTGATGACTAGTAATTTTTCGTGTCGTGTATGGATTATTTTCTTCCTAACGCATATAATGCCTAAAAGTAATGCTTTTCATTAGAAAAATTAACACTTTGGTAGTTTTGGGTTAGGTTTCGGTCGTTGCGCGTTTTAAGCTTACAGGGTCTCGCTCGCTCGCTCCTCTTTACGCAGACTTCGCAAGCCGTATTAATTGGGCACTAATGTCCGCAAACGCACCGCTTTCAACACCTCTCCAAAAAATGCATTTTCATCCATCTCCTCTACCCCATCAACGCCCAAACGAACGATCACCATTCTCTGCGATGGAATGACAAAGACATACTGCCCGTCAAATCCAGCACAGTAGTACATATCGGCTGGTGCAGCTGGGAACTCGCCGCCTCGATTGAGCCAAAAGTGGGCACCGTAATTACCTTTGGAATTTGGAGCCTCGGTGGTCGTATATTTCACCCAATAGTCGGGAAACAACTGCTTGCCGTTCCAGTAGCCGTCGTGCAAATACAAACTTCCGAATCTTGCCCAATCGCGTGCCGTTGCGAAACTATACGAAGAACCGACGAATGTGCCGTTATAATCCGCTTCAATACGAAAGCTAGGCGCGTTGATTTTATCAAATAGTTCTCGATACGGAAATTCCCAATAAGTAGTTGTCTCATCGAATTGCTGACGAACGACTTCGGACAAAATATTAGTTGTGCCAGAGGAGTATCTCCAAGTTCGGTTCGGTAAAGTTGCTTGTGGCACTTCGGCAGCACTCTTACCCATGGATTCAGCTTCAAAAAGCATCAGCGTTGCCGAAGAAGCTTTGTCGTATACTTCTTCCCAATCCAAACCGCTGTTCATTTGCAGCAAATGGTTGAGCGTGATATTTTTTCGTTCGTCCGTCTGCCAATTGTCCAACGCAATCGCATCTTCTAGATTGAGTTTTCCTTGTTTCACCAAAATGCCGATCATCGCGTTCGTCAAGCTTTTGGTCATTGACCAACCGAGGTGTACATCCTCTTTATCAAATCCTTCGGCGTAGCGTTCCGCGACTAAATAGTCATCTGCCAACACAAGAATGGCGCGTGTTCCTTTCGATTCAAACGCTTTATCTAATGCTGCATTTAGGATAAATTGATCGACTTCAAAACTGGCAGAATCGGCAATGAGCTGTTTGGGAAAATTATCTACTCTTTTCGTTTCTGGCAAGTTCAGATCAGCTGTCATCGGTTTAACAATGACTTTTTTCGGTAGCAACACACAACCTAGATCGCCTCTGTACACTGCCGTACGCTTTACGATACCTAACGCAGAACTGCTCACCTTTTGTTGCTCCTCATCAATTTCAAAATTGGCGTATTTCAGTAGTCCATAACCGACATCTTGCGCTCGAATCTGTTCTGCTTCTCGTTCGGCTATAAACGTACAGGAACATACATTTTTGGCGACATAGCCTGTGAGGACTCGAAGTTGTGGTAAAAGAAAAAGATAGGTAGCCAGTATTAATATAGTAAGGATGCCGAAGGTGATGAGTAGGCTTTTTTTCATAGCAAATTATTGATGCTACAAAGGTAAGTATTTCACAATTGGCTACTCTAAACTCCAATCAATCTCCGTCAAACCATGCTTCTTCAAATAGTCATTTGCTTGCGAAAAATGCTTGCTCCCGAAATACGCACCACGCGCCAACGGAGACGGATGCGC
>CAYLPW010000064.1:0-21022 GCA_964385665.1 uncultured Saprospiraceae bacterium | reverse complement strand
ACTACCGATATATAATCTCTACGAGATAGTGTACTTCACCTATCCCATCGGGATAACATATCGTTAGCCAATTAATTCACCAACGCTGAACTCATCCTGTAGGGATGATACATAATCATGAGTTAGCTGAAATGTACAGTTCTTAGAGAAATAGTAATACTTTAGCTTTAATCCAATGAAACATGCTCTATTGGAATGAAATTCGCCGATTAACTTTTGTAACTCAATGTTCAGCGACTACAAAAAGATATAGCAATTTTGGTTTGAATGGCACTGATAAATTAGTTATATTTGAGAAGAGGAATATTTATCTATTACTAGTGAAATTTAAATCTAATGACAGCGACGGTGGATAAGGAGATAAGCTTAATGGATATATTACAGTTGATTCATCAATTAGGTGGAACTTTTGCGATAGAGGGATTGAATAAATCTGCATTTATTAACCTTTGTGGCAGGTATCCAGAACTGTTAATGGAGCGCGACAAAAACGGAAAAATCATGTTTAGATCTCCTATGTTTGGAGGAAGCGGTTTTAGAGAAGGTTTGCTGATACGTAGAGTAGGGAATTGGTGCGAAGCTTATGGAAAAGGTGAAACAGGCAGTTCTAACTTGGGATTTGATCTACCAAATGGTGCTACTCGAAGCCCTGATGCTTTTTGGATCAGCGAAGAACGAATGGTAAAATTAACACCCGACGACATTGAAAAAAGCTTTCTACCAGTTGTTCCAGACTTCGTCGTTGAGCTGCGTTCAGCTTCTGATTCGCTTAAGAAACTGCAAGCAAAAGTCAAAGAAGAATGGATCGCTCAAGGCGCTCGCCTTGCTTGGCTGATTGATCCATATAAGGAGAAAGCATATGTCTATCGCGCCGATGGCAGTCAAGAAACGATTGATGATTTTGAAGGGGTACTTTCGGGGGAAGCGGTGTTGTCAGGTTTTGAATTGGTGCTTTCGGAGTTTCGGATGGCGGGCAAATCTTCTTGATATGATTATTCCTCACTCAACGAATAAGGAACTTCACTTCCCCAATCCGAAGCCACTACTCCCATCTGCAATTCCAAACGCCCACCATTCAATAAATCCTGATGCTCAATAAACGTTCGCTGCGTTGCTTTTCCATTCAACTTTGCTGACTGAATATACACATTTTCAGTGCTATTTTCAGGCGCAGTAATCGTGAACATTTCTCCATTTAACTGTAGTTGCGCTTCCTCAAACACAGGACTTCCGATTACATATTCAGGCACACCTGGACAAACAGGATAAAAGCCCATCGCGGAAAAAACATACCAAGCTGACATTTGCCCAGCATCGTCGTTGCCGCTGAGTCCACCAGATCCAGTGCCGTACTCTTCCTCCATGATGCGACGGACGTATTGTTGCGTTTTGGCAGCTTCGCCAGAGTAGTTGAACAAGTAAGCCGTTTGGTGACCAGGTTCATTGCCATGCCAATAAAAACCTTCCGTAAACATACTGTCTAATTGCAAGTTGAACTGAGCTTTGCTGCCGATAGCGTCCATCAATCCAGCAACGTCATGTGGAACATACCAGGTGTACTGACGCGGCGTTCCTTCTGTGATATAGGGCATTTTTTTGCCACCAGCATCGAAGGTTTCGTACCATTTACCGTTGGCATATTTTCCGCGTACATAACCGACTTCTGGGTCTAACACATTTTGGTAGTTTTTCGCTCGTTGGATCAATAAGTTGTAGTCGTTTTCTTCTCCTAATGCCTTTGCCAACTGTGCCAACGCGAAGTCATCGTACGCATACTCCAACGTTCTAGACGCTTGTTCTTGTTGATGGAAAGCTTCCTTGACCGAATCTTCCATGGGTACAAAATTGTATTGCAGATAGCTCGTCAACGCACGTCGTCCTTTACCATTTTTATAGTCCTCAAAGTCGTCGGGTGTCTCGAACGCATTTTTGCGCATATAGCGATAGGCGGTTTCTAAATCAAAGTCTCGAATCCCTTTTGTGTAAGCATCTGCAAAGACTGAAATACTATGATCGCCAATCATGGCAGCCGTGTAGCTATTCCAACAGGGAAAGATCGGTAGCCAGTCGCCTTGCTCTGCTTTTTTAGTTAAAGATTGCAACAAATCGGCACTCACTTCGGGAAACAACAGATGGATAAGTGGCAACTGCGCCCGATAAATATCCCACATCGAAAAATCGCTATAGTAGTCAAAGCCGTCGGCTTGCATAACCTCCTCGCCGCCTGCAAAACTTGGATAGGTGCCAGCTACGTCGCTGTACAATCTTGGATGCAACAGGCTGTGATACAGCGCGGTATAAAATTTTTCTTTGTTCGTTTCGCTTCCTTTGACTCGTACTTTTTCAAGGGTGTTTTCCCAAGTTTGCGCTAAATCAGTTCGTACTTGCTCAAAGTTCCAATTGGGAATTTCTGCTGCTAAATTCGCTGCTGCTGCTGCCAAACTCGTAAACGATGTTCCAATTTTAGCGATGACCGCTTCTCCTTTTTGGAGGTCAAATTGAGCATAAGCACCTATGTTTTCCTCATTGTTTATGCTGATTTGATTTTCTTGAATTTGATCCTCACTGAACGTGCCAAAAGACCGAATCGGACGATTAAAACGCACCACAAAATAGCCGCTAAAGCCTGCCGATTCGCCCCAACCCTGATAGATCCGATGTACTGGATTGTAACCTCGGATTTCGTTTCGCACTGTATCTATTTCAATAAATCCTTCGCCTTCATCGCTGTTTGGCTGCACCACGATTTGCGCCAATTCTGCTTCCTTCCAAGTAAATCGAAAGAGTCCACATCGCTTCGTCGCTGTCATTTCCGCTTGAATACTGTAATCATCCAATGCCACGGAGTAGTAAGCAGGCGTCGTGATTTCTGTTTCATGCCGATACGTAGAAGCGCGTTCCTGGATGTCTGTTTTCAATACTCCATCGATAGGCATAATCGTTACACTTCCATAATCTTGCACACACGAACCACTCAGCCAATGACTGCCCCGAAACCCTTGTATCTTTTCGTCTTTGTAATAGTAAGGCGCGACACACTTTGTCTCCGTAGCGCGTGTTTGAGGCGTCCAGCCAGTCATGGCAAAAGGTGGCGCGACGTAAGGAACGGTTTGCGCTAAGGCTTCTGTTCCTTCGCTGAAACGGGTAGCACTGACGGTGGTGCTATTGGCGGTGCCGATGAGGGGGTTGACGTGTTGAATCAACAGTTTATCAGAAGTGGCAGAAGAGGACTGTTTTGTACTTTGGCAGGCTATAGTAACTACAATTAAGGATAGATAGATTAGAACAAATGGTACGTATTTCATAGCGATAGATTTACGGATATTAGGTTAGAAGACATGACCTACAAGGTACTACAAAAGTACCAAGGTATTGGTCTTAAATACCGCATTGTGCGACCAATTTTGTTGACATCTTCTCTATCTTCTTCCTCTTGCAAAGGGTTCTACAAGCTCTTACGCTTACTTCGGATAGCCGCTTTCCTAACCTAAAAACTCCTCCACCACCTCCAACAACGCTTGTGGCTGCTCCGCATGTACCCAATGTCCAGCATTTTCAATAGCCACAACGTGCGCCTTCGGAAAATAGGAGCGAATCAACTCCCCGTCCGTCGGTAAAATATAGTCAGATCGGTCGCCACGAATGAAGAGCGTTTCGCCAGCGTGTGGAGTCGTCATTTCGATATTCGCTAGAACGTTCGCGTAGTTCTGGTCAATTTCTGAAAAATTCATCTTCCAACGATAACCTCCTTCTGGATCTCGACTCAAATTTTTTAGTAAAAACTGTCGGATACCTACTTGCGCAATGCCAGCTTCATGGAGGTGCATGTCGGCTTGTTTTCTATTTTCTATTGTTTGGACAGGAAGTGTCCGCATCGCTGCCAATATCGTTTCGTGTCCGCCTTGATACGGTTTAGGAGCCATATCGACCACTATCAACTTGTCTAGTCGCTCACCGTGGTTGAAGGCAAACTGCATTGCTGCTTTCCCGCCCATTGAGTGTCCTAAAACGTGCGCCTTTTCCAAATAATGCGCATCCATAAAGTTAGCTAAATCATCTGCCATTAACTGATAATCTAGTCCTGCTACATGTGGCGACCGACCATGATTGCGCTGATCGATCAAGTAGACGGCGTAGTTTTCCGCTAGTTTTTTACCTACTGTTTGCCAATTGTCGAGTGTGCCAAATAGCCCATGTAGAACTAAAAGAGGTTCGCCTGTACCGTATAATTTGAAGTTGAGTGTCATCATGCTGAAAGCAGTATTTATCGTATTTTTGCCGAATCATTATTTTGTATCACAATACAGTTGATACGATCAAAAGTTGATACCTATGCGATTCTTGCCCTTCTTACTATTTAGTGTTTTGCTGATTCAGGCGTGTCAATCTCAATCGTCTAAAACGAATGAAATAGCTTTGATGGAAAACGAAGCTACCGATGCGTTAGCGGCTTCAGACGTACCGATAGACAGTCATTTACTGCTTATTTTAAACGATGAATATGTGCGTGGACAATTTGAACCGTCCGAGCGAGACGACTTTGTGAGAATAGCACGTAAATATGCTGATCGTGAAGGAATGTACTTGCGCAAGGAAGTCTACGAAGCATTTCTGGAGATGTATGAAGCTGCACAAGCAGACGGCATTAATTTGCAAATTCGTTCTGCTACCCGCAACTTTAAAAACCAGAAACGCATCTGGGAAAATAAATGGACTGGCAAAACACTCATCGAGAATGGCGAAAACTTAGCCAAAACAACACCTGATGCTAAAGCCCGTGCTTTAAAAATCCTGCGCTTTAGTTCGATGCCAAGTACGTCGCGCCACCACTGGGGAACGGATATGGATTTAAACGCTTTCAATAACGCATATTTTGCAGAGGGAGAAGGCAAAAAGATTTACGATTGGTTAGTCGCCAACGCCCCTAGTTTTGGCTTCTGTCAACCTTACACCGCAAAAGACGAAAAGCGTCCAGAAGGTTATTTTGAAGAAAAATGGCATTGGTCATATTTGCCGACAGCGTTACCTTTGACACGCTACTATGAAGAAAATATTCCAAACGAACGCATCGAAGGATTTTTGGGTGCGGAGGCTGCTAAAGCGATTGGTGTGGTAGAGAAGTATGTATTGGGAATTAGTGAACCATGTACAGTTGGCAGCGAGCGATGAACGCTTAGTGAATCACTTGGCTAGCAGTTTGTTTGAGTAGCGATTACAGCAGAAAAGTAGAAGCGATGCGTGATTCTTTCTATTTACATAGCCACGCCAATTCTCACGACACATATATGTGTACTTAAAGAATGAGAAAGCGATTGTATCATTCGGAGCAGATCGGAGAGGAGAGGAGCGAATCCGAAGAGTGGCTACGTCTTCACAGCCGATGACATGACATAAGCCTACTAATTGCTTCGCGATCACTGCTTCGCCAAATAAAAAGCCTTACTATCGTGACAATAGTAAGGCTTTTTTATTCTATTTATATGATGACTAAGCTACTTTTTGCTCATCGTCATTGGCGTCGTCGTTCTTCTCACTTTCTTCTACGATCGCTTCCGAAGTGGGTGTTGTTTCTGCTGCGGCTACGGCATCCTCTGCTATTGCTGTCGCTTCTGTCGTGTTGGCTTCTTCCATAGTCTCTGCGAATTCTTCACGAATCGTTTCGATCACGGTTTCCTCCTGCTCGACTGCTTGTTCCGTTGTAGCTGTAGTTTGAGCTGTTGTCTCTTCCGTTGTTGAAGTAGCTGCTGCTTTTACTTCATCTACCTCTTCACTGACGGTCTCTTGCACTGTTGCTACGCTCTCGCTCACTTGTTCCTGTACCGCGTTGACGGTTGCTGTAGCATCGTCTACTTGGTTGGTCACTGCCTCTTTTGCTTCGGCTACCACTTCATTTGCCTGCTCCTGCACTGCACTCACTTTCTCTTCTGCTGCATCTACTCGATCACTTACCGCTTCTTGCGCGTCCGCTATTGTTTCAGTAGCTTGCTCTTGCACTTCTGCTGCTTTTGCTTGAGTGCTTGCCACCTGCTCATTGACCGCTTCTTTGGCATCCGTCATCTTTTGCGAAGCTTGATCCGCTAATTGTTCTCCTTTCGCACGCGCTTGTTCCATCTTTTCTTCACCTACCTCTTTCATCTCTGCAAACGCTTCTTTCGCCTTTGCTCCTACTACCGAAGCCACCGCCTTGATGGTATCTGTCACATCTTCCATAGTTTCGGACACGACTCCACTCACCGCAGACATGAGGCTTTCTTCCTCTTTAGGCGTTTCTTTTTTCTGCTTAATCGCCTCTGCTGCTCTTTGTAAGTCTTCTGACTGCTCTTCCATTTCCGCCGCAGTTGCTGCTGCTTGCGCATCTATTTTGGCTTTCGCTTCTTGTTTAGCAGCTTCTACTTGTTCGCGCTCCGCACGTTTGGCATCGCGCTCGGTTTGCTTCGCCATTTGCTTTTCAATCTGCCCTCTTGTTTTGTTCATATCGGCGAGTCGCTCTTCTTTGGAACGAATGCGCTCTTCGATCATTTTTACTTTTGCTTGACGAATCTGTGCTTCTAGCTGACCATCTGTTTTAGCGATTTTACGCTCCTGAAATTTGAGGTCGTCCTTATCACGCGCGATGGATTTCTCCATCCGCTCCATGGCTTGCATCAGCCCGTTCATGCGACGGTCAAGGCGTCCGCCAGCTGAATTATCGCGATCAGTTTGTGGACCAAAACGTTTTTCTTTAACCGTTTTAAAAGCTCCATCTAGTCGCTCCCAAATCTTGCTACGATCTTCGCGCGTAAATTTGGTTTCTTTGAATCGACGTTGCATTTTCTTCAGATCTTCAAAGGCAGCAGACAGGTGCGACCCTTCCTCGATGCGTCCTTCTATCTCCTCCAATTGGGTGCTAAACTGTGTGGCTACCTCTGTCGACTTTTGCTGGAAGTTGGCTTCCATGGAAGCGCGCAATTCTTTTAGGCGACTAAATAGTTCGTTGGTGTTTCGTTGCAACTTATCGGCGTGTTCGCGGAACAAGTTTTGATCCTTAATCTGTTCGCGTACTTTATCCCAAAACCCCTTCAGTTCACCCCAAACTTTACTATCGTATTTAGAAAGTTGCTGAATTTTGTCTTTTAAATCATTCAATTCCGCATCATACACATCGTGTAGCTTAGAGGAAAGCACCACAAAATGCCATTCTGTTTGCGCCCGTGTCAGTAGGTCGGTGCGCTCCAAAGCTAAACCTTCTGGAATGATGCGCTCCGTTACAGACAGCGCCTGCTCCGAATAGGTATGTTCTTCTGGAATAGCGACTTCTTTCCCATCGCGCCACTGCTGCATCATTTGATTCGCAAAGTCATCCGTTGCCACGGTTTCTGGAAACACGTATGTGCCTACCATATTTGCTTCTGGCTTCAATTCGATAGCGACCAACACGCGTTGGTCTTCTGCATTCTTTCCCCAAAGGACTAATTTAGTCTTCATTACGTCGTAGTATTTTCGTCAATATGAACAAGTGAACTGTTGTGACCAACTGCTTTACAGTTAGCCTTTAGTATTAAGTTGTCAGTTTTGAGGTTATGTATTTTTTCGGTCGTGAACATTCGATTCTGCTATACATTAATAGCTGCCGAATAAGTTTTCAAGAATAAAGTCGGCACTAAATTAGGAAAAAAAGCAGATACCTTTCGGTTTACCTTATTTTCTTTCGCAAAGATCGATTTGAGGTGATAAATTGTTGGTATTCTTGCTTTTATTAAAGAAAAACGGAAGGTGAATCTACCAGAAACTCCCTATTGCCTACCATTCCCTTAAATAATTCTGAATTTTGGAGGTGGAATGCATCTACTTCTATTCAACTTACGTTCATTGCTAGTGTTCGTCTAAGAATTGTATATTCACCCGAGAAAAGCTACTAAGTGAACGGTAAAACAATAACTTCCTCATCTATAACTTGCTCTTTTGAGCTTTCATGCAGCGTTAAAAAGCCGCGCTTTAAATTGGGAACTTATTATTTCATGGTTTTTAAGCCATTCTTTCATTGGAGTAGTAGCGAACTGTTCATATGCACGCAACGCTATATCATTTATTCATTATGAGTTTAGAAAAAGCCAACATTTTACTAGAGAAAATCAATTCGCTGCATCGGAATATCTTATCTGATGGCAGCTTATCCAGTATCGAACAGGATTTGATGAAAAGCTATATTCGTCAACTGTACGAAAGCTACATGAACCTACAGGATCAACCGAAAACGACACCCAAACCTCAAGCAGCGTTTGAGACAGAAGTGATTCGGAAGAGTGCGACTGCTCCCAAACCAAGAGAAACCTACAAGCCGCCACGTATCATTGAAGTGCCTGAGGAGCCAATTAAAATCTCTATGGAACCCGAAGTGAAGTCTACTCCTCAGCCGGAGTTCCGACTACCACCAACGCCAGCCTATACACCTCCTACAAAGTCCGTAGAAGAAACGCCCATCCCAAAAGTTTCTCAAAATGTGAGTCAAGACATCAGCGCACTTTTTTCTATGAAAAAGGCAAAAGAATTGTCTGAAAAGCTGAGTGAAAGTCCGATACATGACCTAACGAAAGCGATTGCTCTCAATGACAAGCTGTTGTTTTCTAATGAGCTATTTGGTGGTGCGTTAGTCACGTTTAATGAAGTCATTCGCACCTTGAACGACATGCCCAATTGGTCAGCAGCGGAAGGCTACTTGATGGAATTGGCCAAACAACACAATTGGACTGCGGAAGCAAAGCAGTCCATTGCTAAAACATTTATTAAGTTGGTGCGTCGACGTTTCTTGCAGGGAAGGTAGTCTTCAATACTACATTACTTGTACTCTCTTTCGAGAACACCTTCAGGAGTTGTTTGGCAAAATTACCTGATTGCATCTATGGCACTGGGAGGCCTTACTCTCCCATTTGTGTACTCAAATAGGCATAGATAGCCTGTGTTTCCGTACTATCAAGTAAGGTATAAGGTTTCATAGGTTCTTGCCAAACTTCTCCATCTGGCGTAATCCCATACTTCAACGCTTGATGAAACTCCTCGTAGCTCCAAGTACTAATGGCACTTTCTCCATCCATCCGCAGACTAGGAACTACTAGCTTACTAGCATCAGGTAGGCTGAAGACAGTGCCTCCACCTAAATAGTTGGGGCTTTCTTTGGGCGCCAACAAATTGGCTTCGGCAATATTTCCACTATGGCAGAAGTAGCATAAATAATCACCTTCTACAAGGTACTCTCCCAGCGCGACTGTATGAGTTGGAGCTGGGCGTTCAGGATAGCTGCTTCGGTAGGGTGTTGGTCTAAACGCGAACTTCATCAAAGCTTTGGCTAGAAAAGTGGGTTCATAGTCGGGATGATCGGTTGCAACTGCCTGCACAGCCTTATGATCTGATTTTAGATAAGCAATCATCGCATAAATATCTTCATCCGAGCAATTTACCCAAAGTGGCATGATGGGGAGCATCAGATTATTGTTCTTCTTTACGCCTGTGCGTAGTAAGCGATACAACTCGCCATCCGTGTAAGCACCAATGCCGTATTTTGGATGCTGCGTGATATTGGATGAATAAATGCTACCTAAAGCAGCTGCATCTGGATCATCAACATAGGTGCCTTCAAATTTCCCCGCTTTGGATTTGTGACAGCCAGCACAGTTGCTTTCTACTAGTTTTTGTCCTAGGGCAATACGTTGACTATCTACCTTAACTTGAATTTCTGAAACTTTGACTGATGCGTAAGTTGGCGTATCGGCTAGGTGAATATAACTACCAAATACAACTAGAAGAAGTAAAAAAGTTCCTATAATTACACCAGTTATTTTGATTGATTTCTTCATGATTAGTGGTTGATGAAAGAGAGATAAAGGCAGCAGCAGCCTGTGTCCTTTGTTGCCCCAAAGTATCTCTATGTACCTATGTATTGAATGGGAATCTTTAAAGTCTAAAGCCCCTCTGAAAAGTAGATGACTTTCCATAAGGGCTTGTTTCGTCAGAAGTGAAGCGTTGTTTTGTCAATGGACAATCGACTGTAGAATCAACTTTTTAGAGTCGAAAAGCAATCGGCATTCTTACTTTAGAAGCTACTATGCGTACGCCCTGTTGTGCAGGATTCCACTTAGGCATGCTGTCGACTAATCGAAGTGCTTCTTCGTCGAAACCAAGTCCTAGTCCTTCGATCACTTTCGCATGTTGAGTACTACCATCAGCGGCAATGGTAAATTCGACTAAGACGATCCCTTCAACGCCATTTTCTCTACCCAATTCGGGATAGATCAAGTGAGTGGCTAGAAAATCAGCTAACTGTGTGATTCCTCCATCAAAAGAAGCGCGTCGCTCTTCGTTTGGCATGAAAACTACCTTCTTTTTGACCACCTTCTTCGGTGAAATTCGCTCTACTGTGGACGGGGTTGACGGACTTAATGTAGCTACATCTTGTGCGGTCAACGAGATAGAAGCACAGAAGGAAAAGACGGAAAATAGCAAGAATACTTTCATGGTGTGTGTTTTTTATAGTGTGAATTGTTAACGAGACAAAGATGCATATGACTACTAGAACAATGCTGTTGTTTTGGGTTCAAAAATTTACGTTTTCGTTGCATTTCTCACGCTCATATTTGACGAATCGTTGTGAAATGATGCATATTAATTGATTTAAAAAATTGATAGTCAATAGATTACGTAGTTCATATCGTCATAAAAACTAATTCATTCAGGATGAACCAATTAAATTTCTTTTCCAGCTCATTGATAGTAGAAGAAGACGTACCTTCAATGCTTTCATTTATTGCATATACTTCAATAGTTCCACAAGGTGGGGTGAATGTTAGCACGTTAAAGAGTAAGTTGGTCAAGACGTGTGGCACTTGTTTTGGATCGCAATCCATGACTTGCTCAAAGTAATTGGCAAAAAATCGGAGCGACAAATGATGCCCTTGAGCGTAACCTCGGAACGCCTCTGTTATATAGCGTAGCTAGTAGCAATGCTCAATTTGAAACTACTCATTGCTTCTATTGTCCTGCAAATTCCTATTGTTGGGTAATTTTGGCTAATTTTTGGGTAAAGTTATCCAGCAACTGGAGGTGGAGAGCTAACAAAAATCGGTCTATTGAAAATTGATATTGGACTCTAAGTGTGTCCAGATACGTACGGGTATAAAACTATATAAAAACTTCCTCTCCTTCTCTAGCCAGATGACAATTCGGAAAGCGTTGCTGACATTCTTTTTCTATGCGACGCAAAAAGGCATCATTGTGATCTGGATCGTGATGAGTCAGGTAGAGTTGTTGAACATTCGCGCGTTCTGCTACTTCGATAGCTTGGGAAAAACTACTGTGTCCCCAGCCTCGATGTTCGAGTAGTTCTTCATCTGTATATTGTGCATCGTGTATTAATAGGTCAGCGTCACGACAAAATTCAACGACTTCTTCATCAATTTGCGCTCCATGTTCTATATCAGTACAAAATACAACTGATTTACCGTACCCATCTAGTCGATAACTAAAAGCGTCACCAGGATGTTGGTGTTTCACATAGGTGAATGTCGTCAGTGGATCCATATTGAGTGGACGCTGAAACTCTTTCTCATGGGTGTGAAAACGTACATCTGCACCTATTTTATTCAACTGTACTGGAAAGTATTCACTTTGCATTTGTAAGTCAAATATTTCTTTCAATTTGGTAGCTGATTCTTCTAAGTAGTGAGGCGAGAACAACACAATACTTTGTCCCTCAAAATAAGCTGGCGCGAAGAAGGGAAAGCCTTGAATGTGATCCCAATGAAAATGACTAAATTGGATCAGGATATGCTCTGCTTTTGGAATACGACCATCTACAATATCTTTTCCTAATTGTCGAATACCTGTGCCTGCATCAAATATGACTGTTACCTTTTCGTCTATTGGCGTTTTCAGTAGATCTAAAAGAAAGCAAGTCGTGTTGCCACCAAACTCTGTAAATTCGGGATGGCAGATGGGAATAGAGCCTCGCACGCCATAAAATTTCACTTTCCAAACTGGTGCTGTCGTCATAGTAGTATCGTTAATCGTTTCGGCCTCTATTAATTTAGCGTCTATTTTCCTTCCCTAAAGGTAGCATTTATGACAAAGATGGTTAATCCTTTGTTCTTTGTTGGCAAGTTCATCTCGCACATTGCAGAAATATGCTTGTTTTAAATAAAATACTCAACATGAGCACTCGATCTACAGCTGAAACATCCAGAAAAGTAATCTACTTGATCCTATGCGCTATCGCAGTGGTGGTGGCTTTAGCTTCCCTCCTTTCTATCTTCACGAATACGGACAATCGCTATCTGAAAATGTTGGATTTTCCACGCCTTCAGTTTTTTATCGTTTCTGTAGTGAGCCTAGTTTTATTTATTATTCTGACGAAGCGGTGGCGGTGGTATGACTATGCGTTAATTCTAGCACTAGTCGGCGGTATGATTGTGCAAGGTAGCTACATTGTCTTTTATACGCCTTTAGTGGATACCACTGTTCCATCAGCTGCTACAGTGGAAGCCGATCAGGATCAAATTAGCCTATTGATTGCCAATATCAAAATGTCGAATCGCAATGCGCAACCTTTCCTGAAATTGGCAAAAGAAAAAGATCCTGACCTTATACTAGTGATGGAAACAGATGCTTGGTGGGACGAGCAGTTGACCCCACTGGAAGAAGCATATCCGTATAGTCGAGAGGCAATTAATGATGTGGCTTATGGAATGATATTGTATAGCAAGTTTTCATTAACTGATATGCAAACCAACTATTTTCAACACGACGATGTACCATCTTTTGATGGCGTCATATCGCTTCGTTCAGGTCGCCAAGTCAATTTACACACTGTGCATCCTGTTCCACCTACACGGTTTAAAGAGCTACCAGACAATGAAGGAAAAGAGGAAGTGGCACTGCTAAAAGTAGGCGAACGCGTGGCGAATCAGTCACTGCCAGCCATCGTTGCTGGAGATATGAATGATCTAGTTTGGTCGTATACGGATCGGCTGACTGGTACAAAAAATCTGCTACATGATGTCCGCGTCGGGCGTGGCTTTTACAATAGTTATGATGTAGGCAATGTGCTGTTGCGCTGGCCACTGGATCACGTATTTGTAACGAAAGAATTTCGGTTGAAAACTTTGGAACGCAGTCGAGATATTGCATCAGATCATTTTCCTATTTATGTGGAATTGGTGTTGTAGTATTGCCGTTCCTTTTTTTCTTTATACTCATTTTGAACACCTAGAAAAATAGGTCGTTCTCCTCTCAAAAGAGACCTATTAACTATGAAAAAATACGATCACATCATCATTGGAGCTGGACAGGCAACTGGTACACTGGTAGGAAAATTAGCGGAAACAGGTGACTCCATTGCCGTCATTGAAGGGAGAAAGGTAGGCGGCAGTTGTGTAAACTATGGTTGCACGCCAACTAAAACATTAGTCGCTGCTGCCAAAGCAATACATACCGCTCGCCAAGGTGAGAAATACGGTTTTTCTGTAGGCAGTGAAGTAAAAGTCGATTTTCAGAGAGTGTATGCACGCATGAACGAAGTGCGCAATGGTAGCCGAGAAGGACTGCGGGAGATGCTAGAGTCGACTGAAAACGTGGAGCTAATCGAAGAGTGGGGCGCGTTCATAGGCAAAAATACGATTGAGGTAGGTGACCGAACGATAGAAGGCAAAAAAATATACATCAATGTAGGCACATCAGCAAATATGCCTGACATAGAAGGTATTGAACAGGTACAAACTCTAGATAGTGCAGGTATTCTAGCAATAGAAGAACTACCAGAACACCTCATTATCATGGGAGGCAGCTATATTGGAGTCGAATACGCACAAATTTTTAGACGGTTAGGCAGTCAAGTGACCATTCTTCAACACGGCGACCAACTGATGCCCAAAGAAGATCAAGATATTGCAACAGCGATTCAAGATTTTTTGGAGAAAGAAGGGATCGAAATTCTATTGAATACAGAAACGAAAAAAGCAGAGCGGACTAAAGATGGACTGACATTGACGATTGAACGAGCTGATGTCACCTCACCTATTTCTGGTTCTCATTTATTAGTGGCTATCGGACGCCATCCGAATACCGAGCGTCTTCACCTAAAAGCGGCAGGTATAGCAACTGATAACAAGGGCTACATTCCAGTGGACGATTATTGTCGTACCAATGTAGATGGTATTTTCGCGCTAGGTGATGTCAACGGCGAAGGCGCATTTACACATACTTCCGTCAACGATGCTGAAATCGTGTTGGACTACCTATTCCAAGACGGTAACCGCAAAATATCTGATCGACCAACGATTTATGGACTGTTTACCGATCCGCCTTTGGGGAGAGTCGGTATGAACGAAAAAGAAGCTCGAGAAAGCGACCGAAAGATCAAGATGGCGACTTATGAAATGGAAAAAATAAGTCGCGCCAAAGAAGTGGGACAGACAAATGGTTTAGCTAAACTGTTTGTCGATGCAGAAACAGACTTGATTGTCGGTGCGTCCATTTTAGGCTTAAATGGGGATGAAGTAGTCAATATGTTTGCTGCGATCATGCATAGTAATGTCCCCTGTCGAGAGTATCGAAAAGTGGTGTTGGTGCATCCGACGGTGTCAGAGTTAATGCCGTTTGTGCTAGATGGGTTGAAACCTTTGGAATAGGAGACTGCTGGTCAACTGTTTTACAGGCTTAATCGACTCTATTTGTGAATTGCTTGCCTAATCAATAGTTTAGCATAGAACTTATCCTTCCCAATTTTAACCATTGATCGTATGGCATTTAGGACAGGTTTTACGTCGTCAGCATCGGCGAGTTGGCGCAGCAGTCATGGCTTCTTAGAAAAGAGGAGGTTACTTCAAAAAAAAACACACACAAGGCTACATAATCACGTATCGCAACAAAACCGCATTTCCTTATTTCAATGACCTTCATCTGGTAAAGTAGCAGTAAAAACCACCTTACACATGATACTTTCAGCCTCGTTGTATCGTATTGTCCACCTAGCTCCACTCATTCGGATCAGCTCGTCACATATTTTTATACCTAATCCTTTTTGGGCTAAAAAATAACTCAATATATCCGCCTTGTTCTTGGTCGAACGGAACGGATCGCGATTAAAATATGTGTTTTCTACCCTTAGCTGAATCTGTTTTTGTTGCTGATTCAAAGCTATTTTTATAGCTCCTTTGGTAGGTGAGTTTTTAATGGCATTATCCAATAAATTGCGAAAAATAGTTGATAATGCTCTTGGATCAGCAAGTATGAATAGAGCGTCTTCGATAGCTAAATCAAGTGTTATCTTCTTTCTCTTCAGAGGCGTTTGATGCAAGGCTACGCTTTCCTGAAGGACTTGTGATACATTCAACCGTTCGGCTTGTAGTAAATAATCACCTCGCTCCAGTAAACTCCAATTCAGCAGATTGTCTAGTAATTGATGGATTCGATTTAAGTCACCATCAAACTGTGTAGCCGTGTTTAGTAATTGCTCAAATCGTTTTTCTCGGATCAAAAAAAGCACCTTCTCAGAAAAATGTTTCATGCCTAGTATGGGCGAGCGTAGGTCATGCCCTATAATGGAAAATACCTGATCTTTATATAGCTGATGTTGCTCTAAAGCCAATAATTGTTCGTTGATCGTTTCTGTTCTGAGTTCCACCTCTTTTTGCAATTGAGCACTTTTTCGTTTTAGATAGCGAAACCGGAGTCTAAACACTCCATAAACAGCAGCTCCCATCGTTGCCAGTAGCGCGACAATAAACCACCACGCCAAAAAAAAGGGTCTGTGAGAAATGATCGGAATACTCAATTCCTGTGCTGACCAACGACCATCTATCCCTTTTGCTTTAATGCGTAGTAGATAGCGACCAAATCGGGGTTTGCTCAGTTGTAGTTTGTCTGCCTTCTTATAGATCCAGTCGGAGTGAAGACCTTCTACTTGGTAAGCAAATTCAAAGGTAGGCGTTCCAGAAAAGTCGACTATAGAGAAGTCTACATCTAAAAAGTTATCGGTATGATACAGTTGTATGCCTTCTTCAAAATCGGTTGACACCCGAATCTCCCCTTCGTTATCATAGACAGCATACTGGTTGAGTACCAAAGGTAGATTGCTTTTGGTGAAGGGAGAGTTCTCTTCTGAATACCGCAAATCAATTTCTGTTATACCATTGACGCCTGCTAGATACAAAAAGCTATCCGCAGTAGCTAGATGCGCACCGAAGTTGAATTCGTTGTTCGCAATTCCATCATCTTCATAGAAGGTTTGAATAGAAAAATCAGTGGTGTTCAAGTAGTTCAATCCATTGAAAGTAGGTATCCAAAGATTGCCTAAATAGTCAGGATAGATACAGGTTGTTGAGTTGTTGGACAGTCCATTTGTGCTGTCAAAGTAGCGAATGGTGTTTAGGGATCTGTTCCAACATAAAACACCTTTTTGGCGCGTAGCTATCCAGTATTGATGTTGTTGGTCGATATATAGGTCGATCACATCCATATCTTCTAGGAAATGTGCAACAATGCCTGCTTCCGCCTTATATAGAAAAATACCTTTATCCGTACATATCCACAAACTATCTTGTTGAGGTTTAAAATTAGCAATGGAAACGGTACTTAGTGCATCAGCAAATTTTCCCTGATCGAATAAAATAAAACGATCTAGAGGCGGACTGTACTGATAGAGTCCTTGCATCGTTCCCAACCAAATCGTTTTTGTCGACTCCTGATAAAATGGGAGCAAAGCCTTTACCTTCTGACCTTTGTCATTTTTAATTCTATAAGATGTTTTATCTTGATAAGGGGAGGCTTGTTGAATGACTTGATCGCTATGAGAACCACTCCAGACAGTGTTATCCATTGCGCTCGTTATACCATATCCATGATAGGTAGGAAACGCTTTATTTACTGTTATCTGACCCGATTTTCGATCAATGAAGAGCTGCCCCTCGTAAGAATGAGCTATCAGTGTATCTTGATTTAAGGCAACCATACCTCGAAAGGAAATTGCTTTTTCAGCAAGTTGAATTTTGCGGAACGGAAGATCGCGGTACTGAATAGCATGAACACCATTGTTACCTACAAAGAGAAGTGTAGATGAATTGGGTTGGAAAATTTGATGGGTGGTAAAAAAGTTGTCCTTGGAAAGTGTATTTATCGGAACTGAGTAAGCACTATTTAAATGACTATTGATATGTATCCAGTTCTTTTCTGTATTAATCCAGTCAGCGTGGGATGTTGAAAAGATCACTGGTGTATTCTCAATGAAACTCGATAGGACATTAAACTTAAATGTCAGTCCTCTTAGGAAGTACGGCTCGATTATAGACGAGTCTTCGGAAGGTTTCTGTCCGTAGATAGTAGTTGAGTAGTTAGCTTCAAATACATTGTCACCTGGTTTGAAAAAGATAGACTGAATCGTGTCCACACCCTTTGCTGACACCTCTAGTAGTTGTTTATCGGAGGTGATCTGATAAATATCTTCATCTCTATATCTTACATACTGTATCAATTCAGCACTATCCGCTTGATATACACTGTGATATTGATCGTCTTTGAGATGATATACTTCTTGATTATTAATTGAGAATAGAACTCCTCTATGTTTATTTAACACATCTGCCATCTTTATAGATGTGATGTCTGCGAATGTGAAAGGAGTAGTTGGAAAAAGATATTGAAAGTCAATAAATGTCTGATTGTTCTTATCATAACAATATATATATTTCACGGTACTTTGCTCCTCCATCAACTCCCCATTCGATCGAATAAACCATAGAATTCCCTTTGGGTACTCTACCATATAGTTGATAAAAGTAAGATCAGTCGTAGAAAAGGGCAGGTCAATAAGCACGCATTTTCTACCATCGTATCGACACAGACCTACCTTAGTCAGTATCCATAAATAGCCTTCTTCATCTACCAGAGAGGCGACGACATAATTAGCAGGCAATCCATCTGCTGTCGTCAGATAATCAAGAGGTTGATACGACTGCCCTGTCACAATCAGAGGAATACAAATCCATGTCTGGATCAATACAAAAAAGAGCAACCATCTATGGACAGATTTTACTATATTCATCTCTACTATTAGCAGTAATTTTTCTTTAATCCAAAAAAACAAGAAACACCACATATACAATCTTTAATACACCCGATTGTGATCAACACACTCATTATAGAAGACAATCTAGGCTTTTCCATTGAGATCGAAATGCTACTGCGAAAGATGGGCGGTTTTAAATCCCAAGTAGCGACCAGCTCAGAAGAAGTGGATCGAATGATCGGCGTTCAACTACCTAATCTTTTGCTGATAGACGTCAAACTCAAGGGTTCACTCAATGGCATAGATATCTATCAAAAATACTTGAAACATCAGCTACCTGTTGTCTTTTTTACTGCCTACAACGAAGAAGCCCTGTACCAGCAAGCACGCTCTATCTCCAATGCCCCTTACTTGATTAAGCCTTTCGATCAGTTAACCTTAAAAGCTGCCATAGAGAGTGTTTTAGCCAATTATTCATCAATCACTAATTATTTTTTCGTTAAAAAAAGAGGGCAAAAAATTCGTGTTCCTGTTACTGATATTGTTTGGATTGAGGTGGAAAGAAACCATTGTTCTATTCATACGAATACCGAAAAACATGTACTAAAAATATCCATCAAAAAATTGTTGGACAAGCTACAACATAAAAGCATAGTCATGATTCATCGAGGTATAGCTGTTAATATGGACGAAATCACAAGTGTCGACTTTTCTAACTATCAACTGAGTGTTGGAGAGACTAGATTACCTATCGGAAAAACCTATCGAAAACAGCTTAAAGGAAAGCTTGGTCTTTAAAAGTATTCTCTAGGTGGTCAGTCGACTGAGTAGTTCCGTTAGATGAGTTCAAATGCTCAAGCAGCATATTCCATAGTACTTCGTAAGGAATGATTTCCATATCCTGATAGTTGTTGTCCGTCGTCGTGTTTCTCTGTTGCAGTTGTTCATAGAGTTCATCTATTTTGTCTTTGACAAGCGCGTAACTACAGTTAGCCTTGCAGAGATAGACGAGCATTTTGATGAAATAGTTGGTGCGTTTATGATTCTTCCCTTTCAAATGTCGTTGAGCATATTTATACAAAGCATCTGATTGTCGAATCACCTTATTGTATTGTCCTTTGTGCATGTACACCAATATCGAATAAATGGTGATAGGTACATTCATGCCTTCTTTATCTCGGAGCGAAATAGGAACTTCGTTTAGAAATTTGTGTAGCTTGATGGCTTTCTTATCCAATCCCGATGGGTCATTTACTTTGCCGAATACAATAAGAAGATGTAAGTAGGCTTCGTAAACTTTCCATTCTTCCAAAAGCACAGCAGGCAGTTTTCTCAGTCCTTTTTGCCGCATTCCCCGAAGGTAGTACGCATAGCCCTCCTGGTACTTTCCTTCGTGAAAGGAAACGTTGATGAGTACTAGCATACCTTTGTACCAATTGTAATCCCCTTCATCCATATACTCCATTACCTCTTTCACTAGCTGCTCACATTTTTTGAACTCTTTTAGGTGTAAAGCACAATTGATCCATTGAAAATAGATAGCGGAAATAGCGGTAAAGTCCAGAAAGGGTTTAGCTTTTAATAGCTCTACGGCTTCTTCACAGATCACCGTGACTTGCAGATAGTCGGAGGCACTCATCGCTTGAATGATCTCCATCATTTTTACCTTAAATATAAGGGAGGAAGAGGCTTGAATAGGTAATGGAGTCTGCGTCTTTTCTACATAAGAGGTCGCTAAATTGTAAATAAAAGATTTAGACGATTTATTATTGACATAATAGCTCATCAGCTCGTAATAATAGCCTTCTACTCTTGTCTCGAAAGTATAAACAGGCATGTACGTAGAAATGATGTCGTCGTATTCTCTAGCTTTTTTTAAGTTACCCACAATAGCCGCATGATGTTGCCGAAGCAGTTTAGCACTTTCGATGATTAAAAATGTAAAATCATAATGCTGCATCACCTTCAGCTTATTTTTCAATAAGTGAATACTCATAGAACGAGCCTGCAAAATGATCAAGAAATAGGCGATAACAAACGTCCGCAGGCAGTCAAAGAATGCTTTTCTGCGTTTTTTCTTCCCGTTTTCGTCGTTGACTTCTATGAGGAGGATAGTATTGGTGGCTCGCTTTCTAAAGTGGTATTTGAGCTTTGAAAATTTAGATTTCCCCTCCTCATCGTTAGGGTAAAGCAAGGCAGCTCCTGATTCGTCATCTGTTATTTTATTGGTCTGTATCCCCTGATAGAGTTGCATCAATTTAGAATCCGAGTTGAGTTGATGCGAGAAAAAGCTAACATAGCTAATGCGCTTGGGGTGAAACACCCGCACGAGTTCATGTAATTTTTCCATATAATAGCCACTTGTTGAATTGAATAGGTAGTTGTAGTGAATAGCTCTTGAGTGAGTCAAACTTTCTACGACTTGCAAAATACAGGATACAAAGCACATTTATGAAAAAAAAGGAAAATATGGTGACGAACCGCCAAATATCGGGGACGAAAAAATAGATCATTGATATATCTTATGTTTCTCATTAGAATATATATGATATATTTAAAGATCAAGTATCTGATAGTCATGTAGTTAACGATAAGGACATCCCTATTTTCTCCGAGAGAATCACTGTTTTTTGTCCTATCTACCTCTATGGTCTAGCTACTATCTTTGGAATGTTAATTCTAATTTGTA
Organism: uncultured Saprospiraceae bacterium; assembly: GCA_964385665.1. Classification (GTDB taxonomy): domain Bacteria; phylum Bacteroidota; class Bacteroidia; order Chitinophagales; family Saprospiraceae; genus JAAUTG01. The sequence continues at coordinate 305 of CAYLPW010000064.1, read as the reverse complement.
TTTATAAAAGACACTAGTATGAAAAGAACACACATTCAAACGAAACCGCTATTCGTAGCGACTTTAAGCACCGAGTCACCTATTCAAATTGTAACCGTAGATGATTTGATTATTTAAGCCAAAAGGTGGTTGTGGAACAAAGTACTTCGGCAACCACCTTTAAAAGTTTAATCTCCTCATACAAGCAAAACAGGACTACCCTAAAATTGTAGTCAAAAGAACAATCCTTTTCATGTAATAGAGTAGCGTATTTATCTAAATAAAGTCATCCTCATTAATACCTGTAACTTGGCTTTTCATATATA
>CAYLPW010000063.1:4353-21024 GCA_964385665.1 uncultured Saprospiraceae bacterium | reverse complement strand
CAGAATAAAATTTGCCCGTCGTAGACAATCAAGATGCTGCGTAACAAGTCTAATAGGTAACCTTAAAATGTAAAAGTAAGCTTGAACGTGCTATCCTTTTGCATTTTTAGTATCAAATATTTCAATTTCAGGGCTGATGATCGCACTGGTAGGAACGAATAGCAGTTCAAAATACGACTCTTTCAGTCTTAGTGAAAGTCCTAAAAAACACAAAAATATAAGTCCGTAGCTCCCCGATAGTTTTTGGGATTTCGAATTTCTTAGGCAACAAAATAGCTGCCTTTTTGGAGGCACTTTATGCATGAGCTTTCACTTAGCTAACTCACGGACTTTTCGTATCTTGACAAAAAAATAGAATCCATGAATATTCGCTTATTATCTTGTGATGCTCAACGCCCAGACAAACGTGCGATTGCTAAAATGCTAGAAGAATATGGAGTCGGTCTATATGATTCGCCACGTGAAATGACGAATTATCTACTTGACGGAACGCCTATAGAAATCGAGGTAGCGGAAAAGACAAGCAGTTCTGCCTTTAGAGCATTGCGAAAGCTAGATATTGATTATGAGTTGATGGAGTAAGTGCGCTTGACATCTGCGCGTCTAATTTTTGCTAGAGATGTCAGCCGATCAAACAGATTCCTGTCTTATGCTAAGATTTTCTATTCATCCATTCAGAAAACTGCTCCTCTAGTTTGTTCATAGACAGAAAAGCAAGGACATTTTCTTGAATTGAGAAAAGCGGCTTACGCTCACCCCAAATCTTTTAAATTCCGTAAAAAGCCTTTCACGCCTTGTGCGTCCATCTGTTGCTCCAAAGTACGCGCATCATCCACATCGTCGAAAGCCCCGATCACCATTTTATAGACGGTGCGTCCATCTACTTCATTGATGCTGACAATGACGGGAGCTTTAAAAAGGCGTTCCATACGTTCTGTCTGAATCAGAACATTTCCATAGTCCGCGAATGCCCCAATTTGAACGCCCCACCCTTTCGCTGTTTGACGCTGCGCACTGAAACGATAGAGTCCTTTCCCTGAAGTGGTAGCGATATTGACATCAAAATTATCGCTCTTACTAGAATCACGGCGACGTAAAGCTTCCGCCACTGCCTTATCTGCATTCACACGACCATGTCCGAATTTGACAGAATGTCCATCTACATATTCCGAAGGACTTCCGATTTTATCAGCAGTTTCTTGAAGAATTGTTTTGACTTCTTTAGCGGTCAGTTCTGGATTGGCGGACAACATCAAAGCACATATACCAGCTACTAGCGGAGCAGCACTAGATGTACCTCCAAAATGTTTGTAATGATCGCCACGCGAACGCCCATCTCGCCAATAGCGATACAAGCCTGTTTCCCACTCAACTCCTTCGTCCCACCAAGCTCGCCCCGCCAATATGGGCCAGTCACCATTGGAAGGCGCACAGATCGTGACTTCTCGCCCACGATTAGAATAAGAAGCATGCGCATCCTTGCTCGTGGAAGCAGCCACAGCGATTACATCAGGATGTGCGGCGTAGAAATTTACAAAATCTTTATCATCATTGCCAACGGCGAAAACGACTACACAACCTTTCCCGTTTCGTCCCTTCAGCGCCGCTTTAGTAATGGCTGATTTTTTGATAGCATTCAGCGAAAAATTAGAATCCGTTGTTCCCCAACTACAACTAATCACATCCGCTCCATTATCTATACAGTAATCAAACATGCGCTCCGTCGCGCGTGTACTAAACGAAGTGCCATGTACTGGCATAAATCGTGCGTTGGGAGCTACCCCGACGATGCCTTTTCCATTTGCTGCACCTACTGCCACTGTAGCACAGGGCGTTCCGTGCGAGTAGCCAGATTCTTTACCAGGTAGGCTTTTTCGGTTCGCCCAATTATCGAACGGGCGATAAATTTTAGATTTTAAATCGGGATGGCTGCTATCGAATCCATTATCGACGATAGCAATAGTGATGTCTGAAGAACCCATGTTACCCAAGCGATTCCACGCATCGATGACTTTGGCATCGGCTTCTTTTTTCATTCGCCAGTTCACATCGGCAACAAATCCGTTGTTCTGTAGATGCCACTGATGCTCCAGAAGGGTATCGTCTGGTTTGACAAAATTGTACTGATCGAGTGGCGTATCTATATCTGGTTCTGCCCATTTTACCAATGAAATGGTAGAAAGTGCTTGAGCGACTTTCAGTGGATTGGGAGAATCAGGTGTGACCGTCGCGATTACCATATTTTCGTCTTTTCGATCGACTAGACGAAGGTGATACTGTGTCAAGACCAGATTTTGTTCTTCGGAACTCGTACCTTCCTGAAAGTGAATGATTAAATCGCCTGTAGGAACGACTGGGTGATTGCCAATTTCTGTGACATAGACATGTGTGCCCACTCTTATACCTTCTTTACTGCGCACTTCATCCAACTTACTATCTATGTCTTTTTCTCCTTTGTTCAGTGTGACAACATTAAAGCCGCCCAGATTTTGGTGGAGTTGTTCTGCAACGAATTCTTTTTCCGTCAGGTTTTCCTCCTCTACTTGCGGGCGCAACCCCACTAGCTCACTACTTTTCTGCAAGCTCAATTCATTTTGTCCATGCTTAATTTTAATGGCCATAGATCGCTATTCTTTTTAGTCTGAGTTCAACAATAAACCTGCCTACCTATACACTTAGGTAAACCTGCTCGACGGTCAGGTTTACATTCTTGTCTCGATAGTTATCGGGACGATTTTTGCTAAAGGCATCTACTTAAGTAGAATGCAAATTTGATTATTTCATGGTACTTAGGAAACGGTAAACCTATAGGTGTATCGTTCTCAATCATCCAAATTCGTCTATTCTATGTTCTGCGAACACCTAGTTTGCTTATATTGATTATGTATCTTCTGCTCAAGATAAACACTCTTTAATTCTGGTTTTTTCGTGGATTAGTCTCATTTATCCGCACTCAAATCTTGAACACTTATTACTTTACAGTTTCCTAGATAAAACGCAAGATAATATTTTTGTAGTACACTTTTCTGCTATACGAATTGAATCATCCTAGAGAACAATTACCTTGTTCCTTTTAAAACCACATAATTATGCAAGCAGTCGTCCTGACGAAAGAGAAAGCACTCCCTGAAGTCCTCCATACTGATCGTCCACAACCAAAAGAAGGTGAAGCACTCGTCCGTATCCGAGCAGCAGCATTGAATCATCGAGATGTGTGGATTACAAAAGGAAGATACCCAGGTATTCAGGTGGGTGTTACTTTAGGTTCGGATGGTATGGGTACAGTCGATAATCGTCGTGTCCTCATCAATCCTAATGTTAACTGGGGCGACGATACTGCTGTTCAGCACTTCACCTATCATATTCTAGGTACTCCTACAAATGGAACTTTCGCTGAATACATTGCTGTGCCTGAGGATCGTTTGCACGACATTCCTACACACCTGAGTGATCAACAAGCGGCTGCGTTGCCGTTGGCAGGACTGACGGCGTATCGAGCAACTTTTACGAAGTGTCAAATCAAAAAAGGGGATCGCGTACTGATCTCAGGCATCGGTGGTGGTGTGGCACTAATGGCCTGCCAATTTGCGATAGCAGCTGGCGCAGAAGTCTATGTGACGTCTAGTTCGCCAGAAAAAATCGAACGGGCGAAAGCACTGGGTGCAGCAGGTGGTTTTTTGTATACTGATGAAGATTGGGCAACACAACTTCTGCATGAAGTCGGCGGCGTTGATGCGGTTATTGATAGTGCAGCAGGAGACGGTTTTGCTCATTTCGTTAAGATTTGCAACCCAGCTGGACGCATCTGTTTTTATGGTGGCACGCGTGGCAAAATCAGCAACCTGAATCCACAACTTATTTTTTGGAAACAACTGACCATTATGGGTTCTACGATGGGTTCGGATGAAGAGTTTGCCGCGATGGTCAACTTTGTAGCCAAACATCAAATCACACCGGTAGTAGATCGAGTTTTCGAGTTGTCAGCAGCGCAAAAAGCATTTACATATATGAGTGAAGGACAGCAGTTTGGAAAGATCGTGCTGCAAGTGACTGAGTAGATGATTGACCTTGATGCCACAAGCGACGGTGCTTAGTGTAGTTAGAAGGATGATTCCAAGTTGCGAGTCAATAGTTTAATAAACGATGAAATAGACAGTAATGACTACCTCTTATGTACTACCCTTGAGTGACGTTCTACTAGTGTCCAATACTGGGAAATCGCGCGACAACGGTACGAAACATTGTATTTGTCGAACAGATGTAATAAATTACTCCTTTTTCGTTTAGGAAATGTGAAATAATTAAATTGAACTGTTACGATTTCCTCACAAAGCCAGTGTGCTTACAAAGCGGGAATTGTGGGGGAAATCGCAACACTAGAAAGGTCAATCTACCCGACAGTCAGGCTTATCTAACTGTATAGGTAGGCAGGTTTATTATTAAACTCAAACTCTGACATCAATACGCCCCTTCACCCTCACTAACTTACATTAAATGAAAAAGCGATTTTCGTTGGTCATTACTTGTTTGCTACTCTTGACGATTGCCTTGTCTGCTCAACGCTACGACGCACCCAAGCGAGAGTTGCGCGGTGCATGGATTGCAACAGTCAACAATATTGATTATCCGAAGAAACCGACCATCAACGGCGTAGCACAAAAAGAAGAGTGGAATAAGTTGATTGAACGATTAAAACGAATGGGCGTCAATGCTGTGTTTGTGCAAGTTCGTCCAGCAGCGGATGCCTTTTATGACTCCGAGTTCGTGCCGTGGTCGAAGTTCTTGACTGGCTCGCAAGGAACAGCACCTGTTCCAGCATACGATCCATTAGAGTATATGGTTGAAACCGCCCACCAGAATGGGATGGAATTTCATGCGTGGCTCAATCCTTATCGCGCTACCTTCGATTTGGATACCCTGGCACTATCTTCTTGGCACGTCTTCAATGAACATCGCGATTGGCTGGTGCGCTATGGCAATAAATTTTACATCAACCCAGGTGTGCCAGATGCTCGGCAGCATATCGTTAGTGTAGTCAAAGAAATCACCGAAAACTACGACATTGATGGCATTCACATGGATGATTATTTTTATCCATACCCGATCAAAGACACGCCATTTCCAGATAGTTTGGAGTATGCCCAATACGGCGAGCCGTACGGCAGTTTGGGCGATTGGCGGCGCAATAATAACGACCAATTGATAGAGGCATTAGCACTGGAGATAAAAGCAAAAAAACCGTATTTGGTATTTGGCGTAAGTCCGTTTGGGGTTTGGCGCAATCAAGCCAGCGATCCTTTAGGCTCTAATACACGTGCAGGCGTAGAGAGCTACGATGATTTATATGCGGACATTGTGACCTGGCTACAAAAAGGATGGATTGATTATGTGGCGCCGCAACTGTACTTTAATATTGGTCTAGAGGTAGCCGATTATGAAATACTACTGGATTGGTGGCGAAGACACACGTACGATCAGAAATTGGTGATCGGGCAAGCAGCCTATAAGGTTGGCAACAATCCCGTAGAAGCGTGGCAAGATGCAGCGGAAATATCCAAGCAGATCAATATGAATCGACGATACGATGATGTCAGCGGCAGCATCTTTTTTAGTGCAAAGTCGTTGTTGAATAATGCCTTAGGTGTCAGTGATTCTTTGAGCGATGTATTTTACGCTACTCGTGCGCTCACCCCATTTGAAGGCATGAGCGATATGCGTCCCGAAGCGCCCCAACTCGTACGGGTGAAAGGCAAACCCGAAGGCGTAAAAGTTAAATGGCGCGCCAATAAACCAGCTCCTACGAATGGCTTTGGCTTATTACCTGAAGATTATTATGTCGTCTACCGCTTTCCCGAAGGCGCACCTATAGACACGAATAATCCAGAAAATATCGTCTTTATTTCCGATTTGGATGGCAAATACGACTGCCTGATCGACGTCACGACTGACAATGGACAAATTTACACCTATGCTATAAGTGCGGTCAATCGCTTTCGGAATGAAAGTCCGTTGAGCAATGCCATTACAGTGCGCAAAGAATTGGGGAAAGTGAAGCGGTTGCGCAGTTCGTTGTTGGCTCGTCCAAAGATTCGGAAGAAGAAAAAGAAACGAGAAGTGCAGGAGGAAGAAGCGGTGGATGCGGAGTTTTAAAGAAAAACATTTGCAACAGACTTTTGAAGTTTTTCTTAAAGCTGCCCAGAAAGCAAGTGGTTAAATTCTGCGTTTTCTTTAGATTTGAATCCAAGAAGTCTTTTAAGTTCTTTTTTATGAAACAAACCATCTTGCTGTTCTGCCTGCTGACACTAGGTACTATCTTGCTCTTTCAAGTGAGTAAATACACTCTATTTGTAGGCGATCTGAATGTGGAGTTAATGCTTGCTTTAATCGCTATTGTTTTCTTTTTTATCGGTGTTTATTTGAACAAAAGAAGTTTTCAAGCGAAAGGCAACAATGAAGCATCAAGTGACTTTGTTGTCGACTATCATAAAATAAAAGCCCTTCATATTTCAGATCGAGAGTACGAAGTCTTGCAAGCCTTGTCTCAAAATTTGACGAATAAAGAGATCGCTGAACAATTATTCATCTCAGAAAGTACTACCAAATCACATGTCTCTCGACTGCTCACTAAATTAGACGCTAGTAACCGTATTAAAGTGGTCGAAAAAGCAAAATCTCTACAAATTCTCTAAAAATACGAACACATTCAGTCGATTCCTACCAAAGTACTACTCAATTAGTACTCACTTTGCTTGCGCTCATTGACCTTTTCGGCTCACCTTTGTCGGAAAAACAAGCAATATGAAATCTACAGTATTCAAGTTCGGTAGCTATGGTTTTCTGACCAGTCTGATTCTTTTCCAAATCGCTTTCGTTATTGGAACATCCTTTTCCTACGCTACGCAAGAGTTCCTAGGCTATTTGACCATTGTTCTATCGCTCCTCTTCGTTTTCTTCGCCATTCGTCACTTTAAAACGAACGTCAATGATGGCAAACTGTCATTTGCGAATGGTTTGCTGATTGGCATTAGTATCACAGCATTTGTTGCTTTGGGGAGTGCTATTGCCGACTATATCTTCGTGACGATGCTCTATCCAGATTTTGTAACGGACTATGCAGACTATCAATTACAAGAGATGCAAGCCAGGTTATCCGCAGCAGAATTTGAGGTAGCACGCGCTGAAATGGAAACACGCATTCAACGTATTGGCAGCCCTCTTATGATGGCAGCGATTATGTTCGTCACGGTGCTTTTATTGGGCTTTATCATTACTCTGTTGTCCACTTTCCTATTGCAAACGAAGAAAACGCGCGCTCACAATACAACATCGAAATCACTGTGATAACATGACTTCTCCAACTTTGAACTTTCTTCTGACACGTTGAGTGTGCATAAGCACTCTACATTTAAAAACGTTCGACGCTTCTGAAAAAATCTAACCCCCACAAAAAATCGAAAATTCCCTATCTTCGCCCACATGGACAAGGAAACATTAGGACGACTATTTTATCGAGAAATCGAGAAGATCGTCGAAGCGGAAGAGTGGACAGATCAGGAGCGCGTAGAAAGTCTCTATCGCCTGATGGGATTGATGTTTGTGGAAGCGACACGTCGGGAACGCATTCAGTTTTCGACTTTGTTTTCTAGAATGGTCTATGCCTGTCAGACCGCGCAAATTGATCGACGATTACAAGTGCAACTACATTATTTTCGGAAGGCAGCACAGGCACAACGAGAAGAAGAGGCAAATTTAGTGTATCCATCTGGTTTGTACGTTTTGGCACAATTAGTGAAGCCGCTTTTTGGTACAGCGTTGCCACCTGAATTGCAAGACATCCTACCCAAACGTTTCGCGCTCCCTATTACTGACCCAACGATTGAAGCTTTTTATGAGGCGATACGTGTGACCGTTCTAGCGGAAGATCGCGCGAAGGATCAGTTGATCGCGCAGGTGGAAGCGCAGGAGGGCAAAGAAGTCCGTATTCAATACAATATTGCGGATCGCAATACCAATTTTAATCCAAGCATTGATAAGATTCGGACGGTGTTTGGTTTTCCTGTTACCGTCAATTTGTTGGATGTCGAAGTCGATGCAGATGGTGTTTATCGACCGCGTGCCTTTGTGATTGAACCAGATTATCTGGTCGATATTTCAGCAATTTCGGCTTGTATGACGGAGAAGAATGCCGAGCCAGTTTTCTACCTTTTAAAGAAGTTTCTCCCCATGCCCACCAACAAGCATTTGATGTTGGGAAACATTGCCAACTTCTTTTTGGATGAAATCATGACGCACCCCGAAACGACCTTTAAAGAAACCTTTGGGAAAGTATTTCAAGAGCTTCGACCCTTGACGTTTTGCTTGTACGAAGACAAAGAGATTCGGGAGATCATGCAGAAGTCGCAGTTGCATTATAGCGTATTGAAACGCATGGTGTTACAAGACTTTGAGGCAGCAAATATTGATCCGAAAAACTGTTTGTTAGAGCCTTCTTTCTATTCGGAAAAGTACGGTATTCAAGGTCGATTGGATGTGTTTTACCACGAAAAAGAGCAGTCGGCGATTGTTGAATTGAAAAGTGGGAAGATTTATCGTCCGAACCAATACGGGATTACGCCTTCGCACTTCACGCAGACTTTGCTGTATGATTTGATGATTCGCTCGGTCTTCGGAAAGAAAATTGATCCTAAAAACTACATCTTGTATTCTGGTGTGCAGCGCGATTCGCTACGGTTTGCGCCACGCATCAAAGCACAGCAGTACGAAGCCTTGCAAGTGCGCAATCAATTGGTGGCGATTGATTGGGAACTAAGTCACTTATCGACTTTTTTCAACAAACAACAACTCCGCACCTTGACGCTAGAACGTGGCAATCCATTCCTACGCGTTCGCTCACAACGTTATCAGCACATCAAAGGCTTTCTGGGTGAAGATATTCGCAACTTTGAACACGTTTTTCATCAGATGCAGCCTGTGGAGCAGAAGTATTTTACGGCGTTTTCAGGTTTTATTGCCAGAGAACATCAGCTGGCGAAAGTGGGAATTCAAGGCATTGAGCAAGTGAATGGCTTAGCTTCTTTGTGGTTGAAAGATCGACGTATCAAACAAGAGCAATTTGAGTTGTTGAGCCACTTAGAAGTAGTGCGCAACGAATCCAAAGCAGCCGCGCCCCTACTCTATTTCCGTCGCACGGAACGTACCCATCCGCTTGCCAATTTTAGAAAAGGCGACATTGCGATTCTCTATCCCGATGCGGATCAAAGCAACAAAACGGCGGTGCTGTCCCATCAAATTTTTAAAGGCAATATCATCGACATCAACGACACAGAAATTGTCTTTCAACTCCGTAGCCGACAATTTAACAGCCAAATTTTTGAGTCCTACGCGCAATGGCACATCGAACACGACATGATGGATAGTTCCTTCACAGGGATGTATCGCGGTTTGTATCAGTTCATGCAACACACCAAAGCGAAACGCCAACTGCTCCTCACCGCTCGTGCGCCAAAGAAAAGTACGCCAACTCAACTCCCTCCCAATGCTGCACTGACGGACGAGCAACACGACATTCTGGAACGCGCTTTAGCAGCCGAAGAATACTTCTTGCTTTGGGGACCACCTGGCACTGGAAAAACCAGCGTCATGCTCAAAGAAATGGTCGAACATTTGCTAGAAAATACGAAAGAAAACATCCTTTTGTTGGCGTATACGAATCGTGCTGTGGACGAGATTTGTGAGTCAATTGAGCGGATTGGTGAGCATATTCGAGGCAACTATTTGCGCATTGGGTCGCCTTCTTCCACTTCTCCTCGTTTTCGGGAGCAGCTATTGAGCCATAAGATTAAAACGGTCAAATCGCGCAAAGAAATCAAAGAGATATTGGACTCGCATCGCATTTTTGTAAGTACGGTGAGTTCGATGGTGAGCCGACCAGAGTTGATGAAGCTCAAAACCTTTCATCGCGCCATTATTGATGAAGCCTCGCAGGTATTAGAGCCGCTATTGGTGGGTTTACTGCCTTATTTCAAACGCTTTATGCTTATTGGCGATCACCGGCAATTGCCAGCGGTGGTGACCCAAACTACGGAGGAAAGTAAGATTGATGATGAAGAGTTGAATAAATTAGGGCTACACAACTTGCGCAACTCCCTGTTTGAACGCTTGTATCATCGAGCGAAAAAAATGGGTTGGAAATGGGCGTATGCGCAGTTGAGTCATCAAGGGCGAATGCACCAAGATATTATGGCATTTCCAAATCTACACTTTTATCAAAGCAGTTTGCGGACGTTGCCAGCTCAAATCGCGCACAGTTTGATTCAGCAGCAAACGATTCATTATGCTTTAAATGGTAGCAACGATTATTTGCAAGATTATCTGTCGGCGCATCGGACGTTGTTCATTCCAACGGTGAGCGAACAGAAGAAAGCGATGCAAAAAACGAATCGGCAAGAAGCATTACTCATCAAGCAACTCGTTGAGTCTTTCTATCACTTATATGAACAGTCGGATAAGCCATTTACGAATCGTTCCATCGGTGTCATTACACCCTATCGCGCCCAGATTGCGCAGATCAAAGAAGTGTTGAAAGACTGTTGTGTCGATCCAAATCTCATCACCATCGATACGGTCGAACGCTATCAGGGTGGCGCACGCGATATTATTTTGATTTCGCTGTGTACGAATAGTTTGAGTCAACTGCATTCGTTGGTTTCGCTATCGGATGATGGCGTAGATCGGAAATTGAATGTGGCACTCACACGAGCGCGTGAGCATTTAATTGTGTTGGGCAATGAGGATTTGTTGCAGCATGATAAAACGTATGCGGCTTTGATGGCAAGTTTTGTGCGCGTGGAACAAGAGGTGATGGTTTAGTTACCTTCTAAACATATACAAATTTGAAACACATAGGCACATAGAAAGCATAGCCAACGAATATACAATGTATTAGAAGTGTTATAAATAGACTTTTTAACTAAGAACTAAAAACTAGAGAGCCTTTAATATTGATTACCATATCAAACGACAAAAGCGTCGAAATGAATTCCGACGCTTTTGTTAGGAGTCGCATCTAATAAATAACCCTACTGCACTTTCACAATCCGTTGTGGTGCTGCATTATTCATGTTCAAATAATAAACACCGCCTGGCAATGTACTCATATCTAGTCGTTTGACATTGAAGCCTTTATCTGCGCGCCACTGCTCTTGTAAGACTACGCGTCCATTCACATCATGAATACTCATTCGGACTTGATCTGCATCGTTAAAGAACAAGATGGTCGATTCCGCTTGAACTGGATTTGGATAGACGCCTTGAATGACAAATGTTTCCTCTACCTGAGTTGGTGATGTATCTAATGCTTCTCTTGCTGACATCTCTTCGTCATTGGACAAGACCGCTTCATCGTCTTCTAATGCTTCACAGCAACTACCGTTGCCCGGTGTAGAGTCCGCATCTTCCTGATCCGCCGCTATAATCTGAGCAAACAAATCGAAGTCGGTCGTTAGGTTAAATAGATTGAGTACCAGAGTAGCCGATTCACCAGGAGCTAGTTCTGGAATCGTCCAGGTACTATTCACTCTGTTGTAACTACCAGCAGAAGCTTGTACTTCAGAACCACCGACGAGCACCATTTGTCCATTCGCTAGGTTTTGCTTGACAACAATTCCCGTCGCTGCGATACTTCCTGTATTTTCAACAGTAAACGTATAATCCGTTTTGCTGAAAGCTGCTGGACTAGGATCGGCTGTTGCAATAGATAACTCTAAATCAGTAACCTGTGTCGTGTTGTAGTTGGCTACCCAACCTTCAGAGGCAGGTCCTCCGATGTATAAAATCTGGAGCGTATCCTGAGTCGTGATAGTCGAATCTGGCACCATATCACCAGTAAACGCACCAACGGCATTCTCGAAGGTTAATGCAGCCCCATCAAGAAATATAACGAAGTCAAAAGCTGTCCGTAAATCTAGTTCTGTAAAATTTAGATCGATCTGTCCGCCGCCTTCTGGTATAATGAGTTTTGTACAAAATGTTCCGATCTGGGTATTGTCTATTCCACTTCCATCTGATACGGTTCCACTTGGTGCTGTCAACACTTCATCCGCACAAAACTGATCGCCATCTTTTACAGTATAAGGTATAATATCCAACACACAAATATCTCTATTTTCAAAAGTAGAATCTGGTAAGAAATTGAACGGATCGAGCACAGCGCTTAAAAAATAGTCGCCAGCAGGAACAGAGAAATCAGTCAAATCAAAAGAAGTAGCTACATCACCAATACCACCTGCCTCGATAGGAAAGACAAAAGCGTTGGTAATGAAAATATCTTCAAACGGATTGACCATAGAATCTGAAGACAAGTAAAAAGAGAAGCGCGTAAATGGCGATCGATAAGCACCACTATTTTGCACCTGAATATCTGATAAGGTAACAGTTGAACTATCTACTGTTAAGTTGCCAGTCGCCAAACAAGATAATCTCGTTTCTAGAATGATAGGCTCATCTAGAAAAGCAATTCCATTATCTCCTACATTCGATTCTGGGACGGTACGATCGATGTTGGCATACGCCCCGATGAAATATTGACCTGCCTGAAAACTAACATCAGGAGCAGCCACAGTCGCATCTATAGTTACGGACGCCCCTGTGGATAGTCCACCAATAGCAACGCTACCAATCTGACGATCTGAACCACGAGTCGGAAATGGCAATCGAATCGTACCTGGATAGATCAAAGGATCGAAAGACAGGAAGATACCTACCGTAGACGCATCCGCTGGAAAATCGCCTTGATTTTCTACTCGAATACCAAAAAGTTGAATCGAATCCTCTCCAATAGAAATGCTGTCGATGCTCGTACAATTTAAGTTAGGCTGTCCACCTATTAGATTACTCGTTCCAGGTGATGGATTGAAGTAGCCCATCCGAATCACATCGCCTGGTTGTGCTGCAAAACCTATGTTCAAATTAGTACCAGGCATATAGTCACTAAAAAAGCCATCCTGAGAGCAGTAACTCATAATGGTTCCACCCTCTTCTGGTAGTATTGGATTCAAAGGATCTTCTACGCAAAAGGAACCTTCGGCAGAATTTCCAATCTCTATGCGGTTGGCGTTACCACAATCATCAATTTGTGTTCCATTTCCATAGGTATCGGAGTTCCAATAGCAACCATGTGTATGTAACGAACCCATATTGTGTCCCATCTCGTGCGCAAAAATCTCTGAATCCAGAGAAGGTGTCGGGAAAGGAGCCGTCCAGTCGCCAATGAAACCCGTTAGCGAAAACGGCAAACTACTATCGAAGGCAGCAGCAATACCTTGTGGACCTAATCGAGCGGTCACGATATGTGCAAAGTTGCCTTCAAAACCTGTTGATGCTTTGGACAAAACAAATGCGTCCAATATTTGACTGGAAAAATTTAGGTCACTGAATGGGTCTTCTTCCGTCCAAACAAATATCTGACTGATTTTCTTATCAATTCCTTCGTTTTGGTAGACGGTTGCAGAAGTATTGAAGACAGACTGGGTGTAGCGGGCAGCGTTGACAGCACTTCCACCCGTTACGTTATACAAACTATTGTCGCATTCGATATAGACTTCTAGTAGTCGATCTGCTTCATTTTTAGTTCTGATGCCAAACTTTCTTAGATCAACTCCTTCGATCTCTTCCCCTTCTTCTTTTTTTAGTTCTGCTTTACATTCGCTCTTCTCTAGGTTCAATAGATCATTTTCTGCATACAATACATAGCGATCTGTACGACGCTTTTCGTTAGGTAACTTCGCAACCACATAGTTGCCGTCTTTATCCCCAATAACCAGCTGAAGATAGTCAGGGAAGACACTCAATGCCACGATGGATTGCCCGTCCCCTTTTACGATGCCTCGATAAAACACGCCACCTATCTCTGCTTGTGTGAAGGTTTTGCCACCGCTAGTTTTGACTAGAAAATCGTCTGCTACGTTTTCCGCCAATGCCAACTCCACATCAAACATACGGTCTTTGGCAACTGGAATAGATAGGGTGATCGTCTTGGGCTGTTCGGTCGTTAGTTGCATCAACTGATCCTCGTCAATGGTTAGATAGACCGCCTCTTTTACATGAGCTTCATGATTCGGTTGTTGATACCGCTTCGTTAAGTCAAATAGTTGAACGTCGGTAGTGTTACCGCTTTGCTGTGTCGCTAACCACTCCGCAATTCGATTCGGCTTTTGTGGTACTTTTTCGACAACTCCAGCTTGGGTGTTTTTGATCAAGTTTTGTCCTACGGCAGTTCCACTTAGCGTGAGTAGCAGCAGCAAGAGCAAACTTGATGCAGAAGTGATGATTTGATTTAGTGTTGTTTTCATTAAATTGAGTATTAATATAGTGAGTAAAAATTATCTACATACATTAAATATTGACGGAAAGCTCTACCATGCGGTGATGATACACAAGACGAGAATGGTGAGGTTGCCTGTACTGATGGTGTCGAATAAAATTAGTACACTATTCCTTGAGAGAATGGATGGAACAGTCTTGAGAGTGATAAGGGTCTAATCAGGTATTATAATAGCGTGAAAATAAAAATTTATTTTCATAGATAATAAAATATGAATGACAAAATATAGACTTTCAGCTATAAGTAAGGTAAAATATTTGTCTATTAGTTGTATTTGCAATACAATAGAAGGTGAATTGAGCAGTTTTAGGCTTATTTAATTTGGCAACATCCTTTTACTGCAAAAGGTGTAATTGAAAGATGAGGACGGGAGGCAACAAGAGCGAAACAAAGCAGTTTCAATTCCAAAATGGTGCAATTCAAAGAGCGGCGACCTAAAAAGGTAAGCTACTCATTATCAAATGTTTAAGGTACTCAAAAGTTACTATGTGACCAGTCATTTTTCGTCGACCTCCAATCCTGTAATTTACGCCCTTGTGCGACGGAAATTTAACCCACTTATTGTCAAACAGTTGTTAAAATTGAAATATAAATAGCTGAATAATAGTCTCTTTTGATGGGAGGTCGACGGGTTCGGGTAGCGCAGATCATCAACGATTTTCTCTATTTCGACGTACGAGTAATAGCCTTCGGCGCTTTATAAATCGGCACGGTCGAGCAAGGCTCTCCGTACATAATGCTCTTCGCAATCGGTCGCAATCGGCATGTCAATGCCACATACGCAGCCGCAGGCACAGGCTGATCACTGCAGCCCTTGATGACCAATCGCTGATCTTTGTAGTCGTCTATCTCTAGCGCAGCAATAGCTTTTTCATAATGCACTTTTAGAAACTCGCTTTCTGTTCCCTGAAAGATAGAAGCAGCAAACGGCTCCGCATACACCGCAATCAGCATATACGCCCACATCGGGATGATGGCATCTATACTACAAAAAACCAATAGATGTTTACCTTCGTATTGCGTCCAATCGTGCGCTTTCATCGCTGCTCGAAAGTCCTTTTCCTTCAGGATCATTTCTAGGAACAAATAGTCCTTCAAATCAAAAAGAGCGATCGCTTCCTTTTGTGGAAAGAACTCTTCTAACTTTATGGTGATTAAGCCACTTTGGGCGACTCTATTGACAAGTGGTTGCATAGTTTATGTTTTATGGATCATAAGTTATGGGTTATGAATCATAATTTATAATTCATAGTTCATGACTCATAATCAAGGCGCGCGTTCGCCGACTTCACTATCTACTTGTTTGAAGTCCTTCAGCTTCGGTAAGTCGGCTAGGCTGTTGATGCCAAAATAATTTGTGAATCGTTCGCTCGTCGCATACAACAGCGGACGACCAGGTGCTTCACTACGCCCCTTTATTTCAACCAATTCCTTCTCTAAAAGTTTCTGTAGCGCATAGTCACAGCTGACGCCCCGTATTTGTTCTAGTTCGCTTTTCGTCACTGGCTGTTTGTAAGCTACAATTGCTAGAGTTTCCAAAGCAGATTTGGAGAGTTTTCGACTAGTCGTTTGGCGCAAAAACGTGCCGACCGTTTCATGATACGCGCCTTTGGTCAAAAACTGATAGCCGCCGCTGATGTCCACCAATTCAAAGGCGAATTGTGGATTGGTATATCTTGCTTTTAGCTCTTCTATGATGGATACAATCTCCTCGTCTTCAAAGTTGCGCTCAAACACTGTCGCCAAACAATGTCGAATTTCTTCTAATGAGATAGGTTGTGTTGCTGCAAAAATAAGACTTTCTACCTGTGGCGTTAGTTGATTCATGCTACAGCACGTTTGTTGCGAATAAGCGCATCTAGAGAAAAGCGTCCTGCTCCTAATAGCAATAGCACGATGTATGGAATCAAGTACAGCAAAGCGGACTCCATTTTTGGAAATGGGTCGCTGATATGGACAACGAACGCAGCGACAAACATGGTGATTATCAGTGGAATGACCGACAATCTGGTAAACAATCCAATGATGAGGAGTGCGGCACACAGAACCTCTGCGAAAACAGCTAATGCGAGAGAAGGCGTGGCTCCAATGCCAATCGGATCGGCAAACTGAATGGGGTCGTCGCCGAATAATTTGAGCATTTTTCCCCAACCGTGATTAATCAGCATGAGTCCGCCAAAAGTGAGGCGAAGAAGCAGTAAACTAATGTCTATATTATTTTTCATGGATTGTTGTGTTGTGTATGTGCGTATAACAAATTGCACTTTCATGAGTATTTCGTAACCGCCGAA
>CAYLPW010000063.1:0-4253 GCA_964385665.1 uncultured Saprospiraceae bacterium | reverse complement strand
TTTATTCGGCAGGTTCACCTGAAGAGTCAGCCGAATAAATTCGGCGACTACGAAAGCGTGCAGCAACTTTGCATCTGTCGGCATCGAGTTTTGAGCAATCTGTTATACACATGTTGTATAGGACAAGCAGCAAATGTATCAAATTATTCGTTTATTCGTCTCCTGAATTTTTCCTTTGAACAGCCATTCCATCCATTTTGTTGGGTGGGTAGATTACGACGAATTACTCGTTTATTTATACATTTCTTTTATAGCTACAAGCGTATGTCTTCTCCTCTCAAAATAGGCATCTTCGGTGTCGGTCATCTCGGCAAGATTCATTTAAAATGCTTGCAACTCCTTCCCGAAGACTTCGAGATTATTGGATTTTATGATCCCGATGAGGAGAAAGCGAAACAAGTTAGCACGACTTTCAACATTTCCTCTTTCCCTTCTGTGAGTTCTCTACTAGCAGTGATCGAAGTTGCTGATATTGTAGTTCCCACTTCTTTTCACTATTCGATCGCAAAGCAAGCTTTAGCTGCTGGCAAGCATTTATTTATTGAAAAACCAGTCACACATAACTTGCAAGAAGCTGAAGAATTAGTACTCTTGACAAGGGAAAAAGGCGTAAAAGTTCAAGTGGGACACGTGGAGCGATTTAATCCTGCTTTGCTGGCATTGGGCGATCAGATTTTATCGCCCATGTTTGTAGAGGGGCATCGACTAGCACCGTTCAATCCACGTGGCACGGATGTTTCCGTCGTCTTGGATTTGATGATTCACGACTTGGATATTCTATTGCATCTCGTCAACTCACCAATAGCGCAAGTGAGTGCAAGTGGTGTGGCAGTCGTAAGCGAACAAGTGGACATTGCGAATGCACGAATTGAGTTTAAAAATGGCTGTGTAGCTAATTTGACGGCTAGTCGTATTTCGTTAAAACAGATGCGAAAGATTCGGTTGTTTCAGCCTAATGCATACGTCAGTTTAGATTTCTTGGACAAAAAAGCACAGATCGTACAGATTTCAGATGAAGAGCAAAGCAATAGTTTTGGTAGTCTCCCAACGACTAAAGGAGAACGATGGATTAGTATGGAAGAACCCGATATTGAACCCACGAATGCGATCAAAATGGAATTGGCTGCTTTTGCGGATAGTATTCGGAAAGATCACACCCCCACAGTTTCCATAAAAGATGGCTACCGTGCGTTAGAGTTAGCTCATCGAATTATCAATGATATACAAGTGCGCCGTGAAAATGCGTTACCTTTGCTGAATGAATGGTAAACCTGTTTTCACCAAAATTTACGGTGGCTAGTTTATTGTATTACTAGATTGAAAATTAGTTTATGCGTCTGTTTTTGAGTGTTTTGTTAGCAGTATATGGTGCGTTTCAGCTATCCAGTTGTGAAGTTATCAATCCAGAAGAAGACATTCCTGCCTATTTACAAATTGACACCATCCAGTTTGTGAGTACAAGTGCCACACAGGGTACAGCTACACAAAAAATTGTAGAGGCTTGGGTGAGTGTGGATGATGACTTTTTGGGTACATATGATCTGCCTGCTTCTATTCCAGTACTCAAAAGCGGATCGGCAAACGTGATCGTGCGTCCAGGCATCAAGGACAATGGCATAGGCAGTCTTTCTGAAATATATACCTTTTTTCAGCCTTTCGAGACAACTGTTGACCTTGTTCCAGCGGAGACGATCATCTTAGCACCCAACACTTCGTATATCAGTGGTATAGATTTCGCGTTTATTGAAGACTTTGAAAATGGACTCAACTGGCTTTCGGATGATTTGGACGGCGATTCACTAACAGCAGTACAACTCACTACAGAGGACGTATTTGAAGGCAATCGTTCTGGTGTCATTCAGTTGACTCCTGAGCACCCTATAGTAGAGGTAGCCACCGATTTTAGTCGTCAATTTAGCGAACTACAAACAGAAGGAGTAGAAGTATACTTGGAAATGCATTACAAAACCGATGTCGAATTTGCAATTGGTGTCATAGGTCACAATGAAGGTGTTTTCTCACCTGAGCAAAAGATATATGAACCCATTTTATTTCCAAAACAAGAGTGGAATAAAGTATACTTAAATTTATCTTCCGCTGTTTTTGCCCTTCAAACAACAGGCTTTCAGATTACCTTCTTTGCTGCATTGCCAGCAGGCTTAGAGCGCGGGACGATCTATTTAGATAATATTAAATTAATCCATTTTTAACACATATTACTAAACAGATCAGTTCTAAAAGTGATAATATACGCGCTGATCCACGAATGACTTATTTTACTAACAAGCACCGCTACCTATGCGAAATTTCCCTGTCCGTGGAACGCTACAAGCCATCAAAAACGGGACAACCCGACAACGAAAAGTAGATACGCGCTTCTATCAACTCATGGACTTTGTAAGTGCCATGTTGGCTTGGGCGTTGTTTTTCATGTACCGAAAGTGGCAAGAAGGTGGTCTTTCAGCAGCGGATATTTATGGCGATGAGAACTTTTGGTATGGGGTTCTTATTGTCCCTGCCGGTTGGGTACTGCTCTACTCCATCGCCGATCGCTACGACGACATTTATCGGCTCTCGCGTATGGCAACATTTACACGTACCTTCTTATTGAGTTTTCTGGGTGTTTTCTTCCTCTTTTTCACCCTATTGCTCGATGATTTCGTGAATGGCTACTACACATACTATCGCTCTTTTGCGATGCTATTTATTTTGCATGTCTCTATTACAATTACTGTTCGCATGATTTTATTGACCCGTGCCTCTCGCCGTATTAAAAATGGCAAGATCAACTATAATACACTAGTCATCGGAGGCAACCAAAATGCAGTAGAGTTGTATGGCGAAATTGTGAATCGTACAAAAAAACTAGGGTACAACTTTATTGGATTTATTGATACTAACGGGAGACGAGAGAAAGAACTAAGTGCGCATCTGCCTAACTTAGGCAAAATTAAGGAACTACGTGCAGCCATCAATTTATACAATATAGAGGAAGTCATCATTGCCATCGAAACTTCTGACCACAACCGATTGAAAGAAATTTTGAATGTCCTTTTTGATTACGACGACCGCTTACTCGTAAAGATCATTCCAGATATGTATGACATTCTGTTGGGTTCTGTCAAGATGAACTACTTGTATGGAGCAGTTTTGATAGAAATCAAACAAGAACTAATGCCCAAATGGCAACGCCTCATGAAACGCTTGATGGATTTGAGTATTTCAGGTATCATGCTCTTGCTACTCCTACCCTTTTACGCCTATATTGCGCTGCGCGTTCGACTATCTTCAAAAGGACCTATTTTCTTTCGCCAAACCCGCATTGGTCTCAACGGAAAACCTTTCACCATCTACAAATTTCGATCCATGTATCTAGATGCCGAAGCTGGCGGTCCGAGACTATCGTTCACTGGCGATGATCGTTGTACGCCTTGGGGCGCGGTGATGCGAAAATGGCGAATTGACGAATTACCACAGTTTTGGAATGTCTTGAAAGGCGATATGTCGCTCGTGGGGCCTCGTCCTGAGCGAAAATATTATATCGACCTGATTACGAAGCGCGCACCTCACTATCGGCACCTCTTGAAAGTGCGTCCTGGTATTACTTCTTGGGGACAAGTGAAGTATGGCTACGCCTCTACCGTTTCTGAAATGGTACAGCGGTTGAAATTTGATATTCTGTATATTGAGAATCGGTCGCTGGCACTGGATTTTCGGATCTTGTTTTATACGGTGCTGGTGTTGTTGAAGGGGACAGGGAAGTGACAGATATGAGATTTTGAGTAGTGAGTAGTGAGACTATTGATCAATCTTTCTAACGATCATCAGATTGTATAGATAATGAGGCTTATGTATCATACGCCTTATGTGTTCCAATTGAGCTGCTTTAGTACGAATTGAAAGTAGCGACTAGCTATATTTTTTCTAATAACATCTCTATATCTCGCGCATCAAGTTCATTGTAGATATGCGTGTAATTATCATCTGCCCGTCTTTTCTTTTGATACAACGCTTGCGCTTCCCGAATAGCAGCTCGTGCGGCATCATTCTGCTGTAATGCTTGATAGGCTACGGTTGGGTACTATTTTGCATCCGCTAGTGGATTTTCTGCATTTTGCTGTGCCAATAGTTGAGTTACCCGCTGATGGTTGCCTTTTTCTAAGCTCTTGATAAGATGATAAAAGTGATAGCATAAATAACCTACTCGCTGTTTTGACTGTTGTTAATGTTAATCTGAATTCAATAACAAACCC
>CAYLPW010000062.1:0-21027 GCA_964385665.1 uncultured Saprospiraceae bacterium | reverse complement strand
TTTGGTAAATAGTGACTGCTTTATTTATCTTTATAGCATTCTACTATTGGGCTAGGATTGGTAAGCGGGAGGCACGAACTATTACTAAGCCTCATATACAATTACGAATTACTAGAGTGTGAGGTAGCTGAATTTCTAAACAATTGACTTTGGTTCAGTGGAATAACGCTATTTCGGCGACTTAATCAATTACAAATTACGAGTACTGCGAAAAGCTCAAGCTCTAAGCCTGCAATGCTCAAAACGAATTAATTATATGTATCATTCAATATTATCCTTTTTTCTATTCCTCACCTCTACTACATCATCCATTTTTGCCCAGACCGAATACTCCCCGCTCCAAGACCTCGACATCTTCGCCTTAGAATACATTTCCGATCCTCAAATCTCACCAGATGGTGAACAAGTAGTCTATCGGCGAATGGGTTTTGACATCATGACTGATGAGGCGATTGGAAATCTTTGGGTAGTTGATGTAGACGGAAACAACCATCAAAAACTGACGAGTCGAGAAGGGGCAGAATCACAAGCTCGTTGGTCGCCATCTGGGGATCGCTTGGCGTTTGTGAGCAGTACAGAAGAAGGCGCAGAAATCTATATGTATTGGTTGAATACGCGTCGAGTAGCGAAGTTGACGCAGCTGGAAAAGTCGCCGAGTCAATTGTCTTGGTCGCCCGATGGAAGATGGATTGCCTTTACGATGAAAGTGGATGCAGGTTCGCCCGTATTCGTGAATGCACCGAAAAAGCCAAAAGGGGCAAAATGGGCGGACGCGCCACGCATCACCGACCGACTGAAACATGAAGCCGACGGCAGTGGCTACGTTAAACCTGGTTTTCGACATATTTTTGTCCTATCAGCGGAAGGTGGAACAGCTCGACAATTAACGGACGGTGATTACGATCATGGAAGCAATTTATCTTGGACACCCAACGGGCAGCATATCCTATTTTCTGCCAATCGCATACCAGATTGGGCGTATCGTTTTCGGAATAGTGAAGTGTATAGCGTCAATGTTCAAAATGGAACAATCGAAGCCCTGACGGAGCGCGACGGCCCCGACTACGCGCCACAAGTTTCACCAGATGGAAAGCGCATTGCTTATATCAGTATGGAAGACAAGCAACAGACGTACCAACTGCGGCAATTGTATGTGATGAATATAGATGGCAGCGATAAACAGTTGATTAGTAAAGATTTAGACCACAGCATTTCTGATCCAGTTTGGAGTGCCGATGGCAAACGTGTTTATTTTAGCTACGACCATCACGGCAATACGAAAATTGCGCAATTTGATTTGAATGGTCAGCATCAAAAGTTAGCTGACAATGTGGGTGGTACGACTTTAGGAAGACCGTATGCTTCGGGTTCGTTTTCGGTTGCTTCCAATGGTACAATTGCCTTCACACAAAGTACGCCAGCCTATCCTGCGGCTTTAGCGATTTTGAAAAAAGGCAGCAACACGCCTGAGTTGATTGTAGATTTGAATGACGATTTGCTTCCCTTCCGAACGTTGGGGAAAGTAGAAGAAGTTTGGTACAAATCCAGCGTCGATCAGCGCGATATTCAAGGCTGGGTCGTCTATCCACCGAACTACGATAGCACTGAACAATATCCGTTATTAGTCGAAAATCATGGTGGCCCAATTTTGAATTATGGTGACCGCTTTACGGCTGAAATTCAGTTGTATGCTGCCGCTGGCTACATCGTTTTTTATCCCAATCCAAGAGGAAGCACCAGCTATGGGGAAAAGTTTGGTAACTTATTGTACCATAATTATCCTGGCGACGACTACCACGATGTCATGGATGGTGTCGATCATTTAATCGAGAAAGGCATTGCGCATGAAGATCAATTGTACGTGACAGGTGGCAGCGCAGGTGGCATTATGACAGCTTGGATGATTGGAAAAAACAACCGATTTGAAGCAGCGGTCGTCGTGAAGCCAGTCATGAACTGGATTAGCAAAACCTTAGTTGCTGATAATTATTACGGCTATGCCAATACGCGCTTCCCAGGGCAGCCGTGGGAAAATTGGGAAACGTACTGGAAGTTCTCTCCGATCTCGCTTGTCGGCAACATCGAAACGCCCACAATGGTCATGGTTGGTATGAATGATTTGCGGACGCCGCCTTCGGAAGCGAAGCAATTGTATCATGCGCTTAAATTGCGTCAAGTGGAAACGGTTCTGGTCGAGATACCAGGTGCGTCACATGGCATAGCACGGCGACCCAGTCAGTTGATTACGAAGGTGGCGCATACCTTGGCGTGGATGGAAGGGCATCGAGGAAAGGGGAAGGAGTAGGAGTAAAGAATTACAACTAAAATTGAAGAAAATGAAAGAAGTACATCTAAAAAATATGACGGATGAGGATTTACGGAAGAAGTCAAAATCAAGTGGAACATTAACGGGATTGCTACTGGTGTTGACGCTTGCACTGTCTTTTTTTGCCATTCGTGATTACCTTCAAGAAGAAGCCTTGGAATGGTCGTCGCTAACAATTGCCATCTGTACGTTGGGTGGTTTGGTTGTTACTTGGGGCGAGTGGCGGCAAGTGAATGCGGAGATAGAGGAGCGAAAAAAGATGGCCTAGTGGCGGGTAACTTTTTTAAAAAACCCAATGTCACACCTCTACATACAGTTCACAAATCCGTTTTAATTGCTCTTCGTCCAATTCAATTCCGAATCCAGGTGATGGCTGATAAGCGAAATAGCTATCATCTGTTTTTCGAGTGGCTTTTTTGACAACACAACTCAAATAGTCATCCGAATCGCCGCTTTTTTCGATAGCTTCTACCCAAACTGCTCCTGCACCAATAGCCATTTGCTGCCAAGCGGAGCAAGCTGGACCGACTAGACTATCATCGCCGATCATTACTTTTGCACCGAATGACTGCACTTTGTTCGCCAATTGGGCAGTATGTGTAAAACTATCCATCGTGGAAGGATGTAAGTTGTAGATGTTCCCCATCCCTGCTTTTATTTTTTCTATGCCCTCTCATACCGGTCGCATCGGATGATCTGGAATCAAGCTCAAGCGATCTAGTTTATTTTGTAAGCCTATCCACTGTTGCACTGTTAAAGATGCTGGGTCTTCAATAGCCGAAAGTCCCTGCTGTTCAAAATCGGACAAGGTGCTTGCCAATTCTTCCAAAGACTTCCAATCTTTGTAGCCTCTATTGGCATCAGAAATGACCAAACTATCATCACCCAATACTTGCCGAACGGTTGATAATAGCTCCATATCTAGTGCTTTATCCCCATACATCTTGGATTTTAAGTGATGCCCCAACTGCTGCGAAACGCTATTCTTTTCCATTTAGGCAATCTACACCTGTACCCACACTTTTCACCGTAGTACCTTTATTACAAACTCCCTATCTAAAAAAAATAGATTTCTGGTAAACAAATTTAATCGTGATTACATTTGATGTATATACATTTAATTGAAGATCACTTTAAATTTTAAAAATTATGACGTACAAGGAAAAAGCACAAGACATCTACAATATGCTAGGGCAAGGGCAACTGTTAGATGCTTTTGATAAGTATTATGGCGAAAACGTAGTGATGACAGAGCCTCGTGGTACGCGTACTGGAAAAGCAGAATGTCGCGAATACGAAGAGCAGTTTTTGAGCAATGTAGAAGCGTTCCATGGTCTAGATGTGAAAAGTATTGGTTCAGACGAAGCAGCAGCCACTACTTTTGTACAAAGTGTTATGGATGTAACGTTCAAAGGTGGTCACCGTGCCAAGATGAATCAAGTGGCTGTACAACAGTGGGAAGGCGACCATATCGTACACGAAGAATTTTACTACGACAATCAGCAGTAACTGCTAGATTTTGATCGTTTTGATAGAGTAGGTCGTCCGAGCAATAGTACTTGGATGACCTATTTTTTATCTTTCACTATGGTCCATTCGTCTTTTACAAATAGATGAGTCTCTTGATTGTATTTAGGAATGGAAGGATCTAATCAATTTCGTCTACTCTCAAGAACAGTATTCGATATAAATTCAAAAAGTGCGCATCATGTTGACCAAAAGAAGTTACTGCTATTTACTTTTTTCCTTCCTATTTTCTTCCTTAGTTATTGGTCAAGCTTCTGATAGCGTTCACTTTACGAATGGTTTCAAAGTTGGAGAATTGACGGATTCTTCTGCTATTATTTGGACAAGATTATGTGCATCGACTACACCTGTTCCTATTCAACATGCACAAAAGGCAGCACCCTTTAAAAGTCCGCTCAACTTTGATAATGATATGCCAATAAAAGAGATGGATGGGGCAGTGGAAGGCAGTTTTGGACAGGTTCGTTTAGAATGGACAACAGCAGACGGGAAAAGTAGGAAAACAGATTGGCTATACGTTTCATCTTATAGGGACTATACCTTCAAATACTACCTAGATAGCCTGCAATCGAATACCAACTACAAGATCAAAATACAAGGACGACGCCAAAAAGACGCACCTATCACCACAGTGGAAGGACATTTCCAAACGCCTCCTACCGAAACCGAATCCATCCCTATTACGTTCACTTCTTCCACTTGTCAGTATTTTTGGTCGTATGATGATCCTAAACGAGGCTTTAAGATATACGACAGCATGAGGAAGTTAGACCCATTATTCCATTGCCAAACGGGCGATTATCTCTATTATGACAAACCAGGACCAATGGCATACACCGTTGAGCAGGCGAGACACAAGTGGCATGCCATCAATTCTTGGCTGTCTCTACGCGAATTTTATCAACGAACACCACTTTACATCCAAAAAGACGATCACGACTTACTAAAAGACGATGCAAGTCCTTTTTCGACGCCCTTCGGAGAGGTCACTTATGAAGATGGATTGCTACTTTGGGAAGAGCAAACGCCGATAGGTAAAACCTCATATCGCACTTTTAGATGGGGAAAAGATTTACAAATTTGGCTAGTAGAAGGGCGCGAATATCGAAGCCGAAACCAAGCACCCGATAGTGCCGAGAAGACGATTTGGGGAAAAGAACAACTCGTTTGGTTTAAAGAAACTGTAGACAACTCGGATGCTACGTTCAAAATTTTGATGTCTGCCACACCAGTTGTCGGTCCTGACCGTCCCACAGGTAAATTTGACAATCACTCTAATGCTTCCTTCCAAACAGAAGGCGATTGGCTACGCCAGTACTTAGCCGATCAAGATATGTTCGTCATCAATGGCGATCGACATTGGCAGTATGTTTCTGTTGATCCAAACACCAACCTGATGGAGTTCAGTCAAGGTCCTTCTAGCAATTCTCATGCGCAAGGCTGGGATCAGGAGAATCAACAGCCTGAACACCGTTTTTTGCGTGTCAGTGGTGGTTTTTTAGCAGTTAAAGTAGACCGCGAATCTGGCAAACCAACCATTCGATTCTTGCATTACGATGTGGACGGACAGGTAGTACATGAAGAGAAAGTCGTTAGGGATTAAGTCGCTACTTCAAATCATTTTGCGCCAAACTTTCTGTAGCTGCCGGCAATTCCTCAAAAGTCAAGTAAGGAGTCAGTTGTGCTATTTTTTCAGCAGGCAATGCTTGTATGTTTTGAACATCTTCTAAGCTCTGGAACACCCCGTGCTGCTCTCGATAACGAACGATCAATCTAGCTTCTTTCCAATTCAAGTAAGGATGATTTTTTAGTTCTTCGACAGTTGATGTATTGATGGCTAACGGGCGATAAACGGGGGAGGGACGAAGCGATAGCATGATGTTTTGAAACACGCTATCTGGCAAGTGATGTGTATTTCCGACTTGTGTGACATCTGCAAAACCGCCTAAAGCTTCTCGAAATCGAACGATGCGCTTCGCGTAGTACGGTCCGATGCCCTTTAAAGCTTGCCATTCTTCAATACTTGCTCGATTGATGTCGATAATGACTGAAGCGCGTTCGGCTACTTCGTAGGAATCAGGGCGATTGGTTGACGATGGCTGTTGGTTCAAATCCGCGCTGGCGATCACCGTTTGTTCTTGCTGTTCTATCTGAATGTAGTCAGCAATACGGTCATAGTCTTCTGCTTTCCAACTGTACAATTTCTCTATATCCTCTTTTACCTCGAAGGTACCACCTGCCTTTCTGTAGTTGACGAGGTTGTTAATCGCTGATTGTCGAACGCCCATTGTCTGGAGTTCTTTGGCAGTTACGGTATTCGGATCGAAAGTAAAAAATTCAACTTTCGGTTTGGCGTGTGTAGCTTGTTGGAATCTTGGAGAAGAAGGCGTGTCAAATTGAGCATACGTCATTAACTGTTCCCGTTCTTCCTCCGTTAAGCCAAATACTTTGTTCATGTCTGCGGCCTTTCTAAAACCTTTTCGAGCCGTACGGTACTTAACAAACGTCTTTGCTTTTCGCTCCGATAAGCCCATTTGTATCAAGTCGTCTGCACTCACTTGATTGGCGTTAAATGCTGTCCAGCTAGAGGTAGCCTGATCTTGCGCAGTTGCTACTGAAGCTTCGGTAGTAGTGGTAAACTGATAGTTGAGTACCTCATCTGAAGGAGCTTTTGGAAATAATAAAGAGGTGATTTTTGGACTAATTAAAAGAATAAAACAGAGTGTGATGAGTATAGCTGTTCCTCTGCGCTCACTTGCAGTGAAGTGGAAAAAACTCTTTTTTGAAGTTGCCATTTCTGTACGAAAATTTTGTTTTGTGTGTTGTGCTATTAAGACTTTAAAAGAGGTAAAAAGTAACTATGTGACTAGGCAAAATAAGCCATTTGTATGATTTTGAAAGTGAAAAATAGGATGTAATTATGTGATTACCAATTACTTGTATGTATTGAAATAAAAATATATAAAAATACATTTAGATGAAGCTTCTATGATTTAAGCGTCATTAAACTTATCCTACTGAAACAATAGACAGACTCTACACGACCGTTGAAGAGAATAAAAATAGGCAAGCTTGCTCTACACCTCATATGGTATATACGTTCTTGTACAGGTTACAAGTCTAAATGGTAATACAACCTAGCCTCTAGAGAACACAGAGGATTTATCAGCGATCTAATAGCTAATTCTACATTAAGCCGCTTAATTTTTAATTTACCTAGTTATTTTTATTGAAACGCTAAAATGTATGTCCCAATTAGTTGATCGAAACGCCCACCGAATGGTCGATAGTACACTAGAATGATGTATTCGTTTTCGGTGCTAAACCAACTTCCTTCGGTATCTTGAATCAAGGCTGCATCTTTTTCCCCACGTAGCGCATAGGTATAGTTATACAAACCTTCTTTCAGTTCTATTTTCTGTATATAACTATACGTCGTTGGATTGTATATCATTTTATACTGCTCTTGAAAAGTCCAATCCGTGAACGCGCCGTACAAATATACTTCCTCGTCAAATGGCGCAGCACTTTTCAAGCTAAACAAGACATCTGCATAGTCATTCTGCACATTTGGACGGCGATTTTGTGGATGATCAATGACGTACTGTCCGTTCAAATCTTCTCGGAATAAGTAAGGATCGTTACTGCGTTTTAGGTCTGTATAAAGCGCGACATCGTAGTAGTTATCGTAGCGATCCACAGTATAAACTGTCGGATTGGTGGTACGTAAATCTCGAATATCGACAAAGCGAAATTCATTGCCTGCTGGAAAGACGATTTTGCCTTGATACGTGTAGAGCAGTTCGTCGCGCTTTGTGAAGAAAGGAGGAATATCAATGATGGCATTGTCCCAACGTCCATTCTGTAAGACGGTTGCACGTACTTCCTTTTGTGGATTGCGAAGCGGCACATTTTCATAATTGACTCGAAAGTCGATCTCTTGATAGAATCGAATTTTGCTGGCCTCTACAGGCGCACCAATAGTTCCTGAAACACGAACGAGCGGATCGACTACCATAAAACGACGTGTCAAAATGGGTTCGTCATCATCTTCATTGTAAATGAGTAGTAAGTAGTTGCCTGATTTAGTCAGCTTAGTATCTCGATTGGGAATCAATAAATCGTAGTGAGTATAGGCAGTGAGCGTGTTGAATGAATATTCAAACTCAGGAATACGCGTCTCCGTGAAGCCGTCAATATACTCCAGATCAGACAAAATGGAACGCTCCCAATCTTGATCGCAATGGATAATTTTATAATAATAATTGCTGACCTCATACTCCAAATCATCGAAAGATAAAATGAGTTGTGTGCCGGCTTCCATATCAATGATTGGATAGCTCAACGGCAATCCTGATACATGAAATTTGACCGACTTAATGTAGTCTTGGTAGACGTAGTCGCTATAGCGGAAATCGTCTGGTTGAGCGGATAAAGAGAAGCTGCTCAAGAAGCTGAAAAAGAGAAAAATCAGTTGTTTGTACATAGAATGTTGAAAGTCGTTTGTGTTCTAAAGTCAGCAGTAGGTATTTTATTGTATCTGACCTGAAATCTAAAGTAATTCTTAATTTCGCCGCTCAAAATATAAACCGATATGTATTTATACAATGTGACGTACAAGATTGATGTAGAGATAGAAGACAATTGGTTGCAGTGGATGCGGAGTACGCACATTCCAAAAGTTGTGCGAGCTGGTGATTTTTTGGGACATCGCATCTGTAAATTGCTGGGTCTGGAGGAGAATGATGGCATCACGTATGCTATTCAATACCTCGTGCCAGATATGGACAACTATCGGCGATTCGAGGAAGAGTATAAGTCTGCTTTGGATACGCTTCATGCGCAGCAGTTTAAGAATCGTTATGTCTTTTTTAGTACCATTTTGGAAATTATAGAATAAAAAAAGCCAATGTTGATCGACAACATTGGCACTTACACTGTTTGAAGGAAATTTGAAATCTAAAGGGTATTCATCGGATTACTATATTTTGATAGCGCGTCGCACATCTTGTTCATTGTCCATAGGCTGTTCGAGGACTTCCAGAACAACTTCCGTTACTTCTTCAGACTTCAAATCTTGAAACTGTTCAGGTTGCATCACGGCAATTTTATTGTCTTCTAAAACGATCCAGAGCAACTGACGCGTATTCGCATCGTAGTTTAGAACGGTCGTTTCGTCAATAAAGACTTGCTGTACGCTATTACGGTTGTAGTCCATGAGGTACGCTCGCTTGTTTTCGTAGACACTACCAGCTGCATTCTTGAAAGTCACCACCGCTTCTTGTGGCGCAGGCGGCAGCGGACGATCACAGTTCCAAATACCAAACTGATTGGCTTTGAACGTATTGACGATGCGTCGTTTCTCGCTAGGCGATGTGTTCGTGAAGGAATCGCTCGCTTCCAAATCGGCTAATCGCTGTGCGTAACGCTCCTCTAAGGCTGCTTTTTCTGTCGCCAAAAGTTCTTCACTAGTCGCGGTCAATTGTTCGTAGCGCAATAGTTCCTCTTCGTATTTGGCGATGGCTTTCTCGTAGTCTGCTCTAGGTAAGATAGGTTGGACAATGAAGGAAATTTGATTGGTCGCATCACTCAACGTAATCTCATATTCTTCACTACCCAAATCTTTCACCATTACACTTTCCCATTCTTTCTGCGCTTCTGCTTTGTCCAATGTAGATCGTTCAGACAACTGCCAAATCGCACCGTCATATTTCTTTCTTATCGCTTTCGCCGATTCTGAACCCTCAAAGGAGTCCAAAAAATCAAGTTCTATAGAAAGCTGATTCGTATTGCGCGAACGTGGTTTTTCTGGTGCAGTTACTGCCGCGTATTTCTGTTCCAATTGCGCTAAGGCTGCTGTTTTTTCTTGCTCTAGCTGTGCTTGTGGACTTGCTGCCTGCCCTGAAGGGGTTTCCAAACTGGTCAACCAACTCATCTTATTCTGCGCTTGATATTCCCACTTTCGATCCGCTACATTCAGTCGATAGATATTGTATTGTGGTGGAATCGCTAAGTAAGGCGCGTTAATCGTAGAGGTCAATTCAATATCAATACTTTTTCCAGGACGCATCAAGACACGCTTGCCGTTTTGTTCTGCATAGATTTCGATCATTCCAGCTGATTCTAGTACATAATTGACGCCAGCTGAGTCGTAGGTCATCGGAATACCCGACAGAAAGAAATCTGCTTGATCGTGCATTTCACGATAGTACAGTTGAACATCACCATTCACAGCTACGCCGTTTTCATCTTGAAAAGCATCCGTTGGAACAGTTAAATTTGAGGCTTCACCGTAGGTGTATGAACCACCTTGACGCGCATTCACAGTATACGAAGCGAAAGTAGGTTGTATGTTCTCAAAAGGCGGACTGATAAAAGCTCGCTCCTCAAAGAATTCAGCCTCTTCCTGTACATATTGC
Source organism: uncultured Saprospiraceae bacterium (assembly GCA_964385665.1). Lineage (GTDB taxonomy): Bacteria > Bacteroidota > Bacteroidia > Chitinophagales > Saprospiraceae > JAAUTG01. The sequence continues at coordinate 10,755 of CAYLPW010000062.1, read as the reverse complement.
TGCCGAATATCAGTCAAACTTTCATCTTGGTTGAACCAAAAAATGACACCAATCAATGCCGCAGCTATTGCACTGACCATCCACAGCCAAGAGCGCGATGCTTTTGGTTTCGACTGCTCCTGCACAGGCCTAGTCATTTCCATCTTCGCCAACAGCGCATCAAAATCCTGATGCTGCTGAATCCGTTCCGAACTAATGTCGGGCGGGTCAAATTTTATTTGGTAATTCTTCTTCATGTAATCATTTTTTGAGCTACTAGACTATCTCCACTATTCCTGCTGTTCGTCGCTACTGACTGTCTGATGCTTTGTCTGTAGGAGCAAATCTCTTTTAAGTCGTAACCTATCATTTGTTCAAAGCTGATGCACATTTGTGCTAAAAACATAATCTACATAAGATAATTTGCCGTCTAAAGTCTAAAGTCTAAAGTCTAAAGTCTAAAGTCTAAAGTCTTTGAAGGCGTTTCTTCATGCGTTGCAAAATCCGATAGGTTTTCACTTTGGCGTTATTCTCGGTGATGTTCAATATTTCGGCGATTTCTTTAAACGGGCGTTGTTCAAAATAGCGCAACTCAATAAGTTGCATATCATCTTCTTTTAGTCCTTCCAAGGTGTCCAATAACTGCTCTCTCGTAATGCCTTCTTCCTCCTCGATCACTTCCTCTGCTAGTTCGCTAAACGTATTTTCTTCGGCAGCGACGGTGCGCGTTTTTTTCAGATTGCGAAAGTGCTGTGCCACTTCATTACTCGCGATGCGAAACAGCCATGCGGAAAACGGCACGCCTTTATGCTCGTAGCGATGCAAGTTTTCCATCGCTTTTAAAAACACTTGCGAACACAGATCAGCCGTCAGCGATTCATCGGACGTACGACGCAGCACAAATCGGAACACAGGTTCGTAATACCGATTGTACAAGGGTCGGAAGTGCGCCCGATTTTCCTTCGCAGCAGCGATCTCGCGCTGTTCTTCATTCATCGTATCTTGTGAGATACTGTTGGACATAGTAGTTGTATTTGTCTTGGTCACAAGCATACGACTAATCGAATTGGCGTCCATTTTTTTAGACGTCTTTAAGTTGATGGTAATTGCCAACTAGTTCGCGTTTTTATTAGTCGTCTGCATAACGCGTAGAATCTAAAAAGATACAGTTTGGATAAAAGAATAGGGCAATAGATGAGTCGTTTTGTCAGAATAGATCACTTCTTCTCCATCCGTCCCATTTCCATGATGGAGTTCAGTATTTTTAGGGTTACCAGATAAGTTGGCTTTACTCCATCCATTCCTAAACTACCAGACGCCAAAGTCGCGCCAGTCTCCAGTGGATTGTCAGATGCATAATACGCGTAGCGCAACACCACATTCTCGCGGATACTATTCCGAATTTTGGAGGCGGATTGAATGGCTTTTTGGTAGTGTGCGCCTTCCATCTCTAGACCGATGGCTTGCCAAGAAGACATAAGAAAGAAGCGCAAAATTTCACGATTTTGGAGGGAAGTGCCTAGCACCGTAATCATTGGTCCTTCGTAGACTTTCAAATCGTAGCCTTCAAAGTCGGCTTTGGTGAGTTGGTTGTCGACAGGATAGTTGTCCGCAGTGCCTTCAAAAATATGCGCGGTCGGCACCATGATGTCTCCCTTATCGCCTTCTAGGATGCCAGCTTTGCCCATGATGGAAATGGAACACACATCTAGATTGTAAATCTTTCGGTTAGAGATGAACGGTTTTAGTAATTCATCCATCACTTCGTACGCTTGCTCTCCAAAGGCGTAGTCTAGCACCAGCAACAATGGTCGATCTTCTTGCACATAAGTCGCATTCCATTCTACTTCTGGGGAGAGGTACTGCTTATCAATCTGTGTCAAGTCGAATAGCTGCACAACAATGTTCGCACCGCTATCGTCTTCGATTTGATACATCCCGTTTTGACGCGCAAATTGTTCCACTTGTCGGCGTGCAGGGCGTTCATTTTCCATACTCAATCGACGTGCTAAATCCTCAATATTGTCCGAATCGCCACTTGATAAGATCGCATGCGCATACAAAGAATTCATGACGCTATGCCGATTGGCACTAATGATATGAATAGGGCGATCCAACCATTCTTGTTCTTCTAAAAACACTTTTAGGTTGCGCGCCCAAGCTTCACCGTAAATATGGTGTCCAATTTTTTCGCGTAAGGCGAAGGAGAAAGAAATCTCACGAGATTTACCTTCTCGAAACTCTTCGATAGCGCGTTTGCCTAGCCAATAGACGATGTGAAATAGGCTATTTACGTCTGTACCAGCGGCTTGAAAACGGCGATCCGTTTCAACAACCTCTTCGTAGGTGCGTCCCAACAACGTACTCAAATACGTATAGCCAACCTCTTTACTGAACTCTTCTCCGCGTGCTTCTTTCTGCACAATATCCTCTAGCATCAGCCAGTCGCGGATGTGGTAATCTTTACCATCCAAACTATTGCTACGAATTTTTCCAGCTTCAATGTACAAGAAGGTCAAGTGTGTCAAAATATCATATACATCACTGCGTCCTCGTGTCATTTCGATGAACATCTGCGCCTCGTCTATGCGGTAAGAATCGCGGCGACGTTTGGGCGCAACGATAGGGGAAAATTTAGAATTTTCAAATCCTTCGCGAGAGATGAGGCGGATGAAACGACATTCTTCTATTCCTCTTGGCAGCCGTTGTAAGACATAAAGCAACCCACCTAGTTCGACACGCTCAGAGTCGTTGAGATCACCGTAAATTTCAGGACTGAGAACAGATAGAGCTTCGATCATGGCACGACCTGATTCGCCCAGCGGTTTGTAGCTGCCGCGAATGAATAAGTGACGCATCGCAATGTAGATGCGTTGAATGGCTTCGCGTGCTTCTTGTGCTTTGGAGCGTTGTAGTTTATTGATATTCATAGGACAAATATAAAGACATTAGAGGTTAGACGGTAGAGGTTAGACGGGACAAGTCACTATCTAGTGGAAACTGACTGCTTACTGTCGCCACAAAAAAGGAAACAACAGCAACGCCATCGCCAATAAGATCAAGTCGATAGCGCTCAAAATAGCAATGCTGTCATTGATTGATTTGATGGTTTCTGCTTCCAGTGCTTTCTCGGATAAGCGCACGACAGTGAACAGGATAGGAATGATGACTGGAAAACCTAAAATCGCCATCAATGTGGAACTGTTGTTGGCTTTGGAAGCAATCGCAGCAATGAAGGTGAGTGCAATCGCAAAGCCGCTGGCTCCCAGAAAAGTTGCCAAAATAAATTGTCCTACATGTTGGACTGGATTGCTGATGAATAGCGCAAAAGCCGCATACGTTAGAATGGAAACAACACTTAACAGCAGTAGATTGTAAATCATTTTAGCTAACAGAACAGCAATAGGGGAGAGGAGGGTGTAGTAATAAAGCGTTCGGTTGCCACTCTCCTGCACAAAACTCTTAACTACAGCGTTGACGGAAGCAAAAAGAATGACAATCCAAAATAGCGTGTTCCAAACGGTGGAATTCGTTTCTTGTGAAGAGATGAAAACGATAAAAACGGTCGAAAAAACATACAACAAGATGCCTCCTAAGGCGTATTTCTGTCGCCATTCGAGTAAGAACTCTTTCTGAATGAGAAAGTAGATTTGGGAGAAGATGCTAGGCATAAACGTGTAGTCATTTGAGGTGCAAATATATTAATCTTATATTTTAGTGCAATATGCCGAGGTTAGGCTATCCCTTTTAGTTAGGCTCTCACAAACAGCCACTTCCAACGAATCTACAGCAGGAAGTAGCTGATTTCATTGACTTCTTATTGACTAAACGGATCAGTGCTTGAAACCTCATTGGATCGCTTTCTTAAGTTCCCTCAACTCTTCCTCTGTCAACGCTCGCCACTCTCCAACCCTCAATCCATCCAATTGCAAGTGCATAATCCGTACCCGCTTCAAGGTCAGCACTTTGTACCCTAAATACTCACACATCCGTCGAATTTGTCGATTCAAACCTTGTGTTAATACAATTCGGAAGAGATTTTTTTTCAATTGATCGACGCGACATTGTTTGGTCACTGTTCCCAAAATAGGAACACCTTGGCGCATTTGTTTGAGGAAATGATGAGAAATAGGGCGATCAACTTGGACGATGTATTCTTTTTCGTGGTTGTTTTCTTCCCGCAAAATCTGGTTAACAATATCACCATCATTAGTCAATAAAATCAAGCCAGTGGACGCTTTGTCTAGCCGTCCGATAGGAAAGATGCGTTTTGGATAGTTGATGAAGTCGATGATATTGTCGCGGTCGCGTTGATCTGTCGTACTTGTCACGCCTGCTGGTTTATGAAAGGCCAAGTAAACCAAATCTGTCTTGACTACGACCGCCGTTCCATCTAATGTAACACGATCATCTGGCAAGACGCGATTTCCTTTCTGCGCCACTTGCTCATTGATGCGTACACGACCTGCTTCGATCATACGGTCGGCTTCTCGGCGCGAACACCGACCGGTACTACTGATGTATTTATTGAGACTAATCGAACCGTCGTCTGCCATTATCCTGCTACGAGTTTTCGACCTTCCTGTGTGAAAGTTTCTAATTCTGCCAACAAGGCTTTTGCCTGCTCCGCTATTCGATTCAATTCATCCACATTTTGTTCCAGTTTTTGGCGAATACTGGAAGCGACTAAGACCATGTGAAAATCATTACCTTCCTCCAATACATTAGTCACTTTCGCTACATTGATAGACGCTTGATTGTAGGTTCTGTCCCAACGGCGACGCAGTTCCTTATTTTTCGCCAATTCTTCCCGTCGTAAGTCTTCGTTGTTAATACTACTGCTCAGTTCGTTCAGTTTGTTGAAATAGTCGCTAGAGGTTTCGCCTACATCGTCGAAATCCTTCTTTAGTTTTTTATAACGATTCTGAATGCTTGTCCATTCTTTTTCAAAGTCTTTAGACACTTCTGGCAGATCAGGATTTTCGGCTGCTAAAGCTTCGCCAGCATCTTCCAGACTTTCTACCACTTCTTCGGATAGTTTCTCTCTGTTTTTCTCAAAAGATTCTAAAGAGGACTTGAGTGCGTCACCTTGTTTAAGCGACGTTTTTGTTGTTTTCCATTTGCAGCTTCCTAGTAGTAAAAGGCAGCTGAATAGTACTATAGATAATCGTTGCATATTATTCGCGTTTTTGTAGATGGTATAACGCTTTTAGAAATTATTAGGTCGAATTTTCAGGGCAGAAATTTCAAAGCTATACCTTTTCCATTCTTTTATTATTATGTATCATCTTTATAGAGTGAGTTCTATTGTTGCCTTGTAAGCTAACGATATTTAGTCCTGATAAGACAAGCAATGTATACTACACTCGTAGCGATTATATATCGGTAGTTGTTGTTTTTCATATAGTCCCTTAACTAAAAGTTGGGACGTGCCTCTGAGAAAAAAATCTCCAAAGTAGATCTATGCTGTTTCACCTAATTTGCCTTGTTTTACTATAGATGACCACAAGATAACAAGTCTAGCCATCACTACTCTTGCCAATAGAAATTACGCGAAGCAAAAGTCTATAACAATCGAATTCAACTAACAAAACCTAAACCCAATTTCTACAACGTCGTCGACTAAATGCCACGCTTCCCTTTCAAAGACTGCGAAGACCTAGAGTACAATGAAACAAAGCAGAAATGCTCAGATCAAGCACTAACTGTTTATCTACTTGAGAACACAAAGTATTCAGCAGTAGCTCGTTCAGCCAATGTAGAAGGGATATGTGTCGTGCAATTTGCAGTAGAAAAAGATGGGACGCTTTCCAATATCGACTTGGTGCGCGACATCGGTAGTGGCTGTGGGGAAGAAGCGGTACGCGTCGTTGAAAAAATGAATGCAGATGGTATCAAATGGATGCCAGGTAAGCAGCGCGATCGTACGGTGCGGGTGCGTTTTACGTTGCCGTTTAAGTTTGATTTAGGCGATCGGAAGAAAGAAAACATGGAGCCGACTACTTCAACAGCGGTAGATCGAAATCTGCGATTATCTTCTTTTACGGTATCTCCCAATCCTGTAGCCGGTAATTATGGGGGGAACATTACTAGAGAAGTGATAGAATATAACCTAGACCCACCCTTGATTTTCCCTAATAGCTACTGCGCTTTCATGACCGTTTCGCCACAATCAGCTACTACGTAACAAGCCTATTATTTTCTACCAATTTCCTTAAAAGAATAAATTCATGTTGAGCTGTTCAACATAGAACAAAAAATCCATATATATTTGTGCGTTTGACTATTCACTTTTTAGCCTCACCTTATTCTCCTATTGTTATAATCCTATTGCATTCATTGCTATATTTCATCATTGATCCACTAATTATCTCTCTATGAAAAAGATGTACTTATTGTTTATTTTTTGTCTATCTGTTGCATCAGTTAATCAATTGCAGGCAGCCAGCGGTATATTTGATTCATTTGCTATTTTAAATGTCAACGGCAGTGGAAATACCTTTTACGACCTAAGTGCCTCTACGGGAAATGCTGATTTTCAAGGGACTGATTTGGGTGTCTTCGATGCTTCTATGCAGTCAATCATTCTAGGTGGACAAGCTAAGATATTCAAGACAAACGGAACAGATGTGACTGGCGTTTCCATTTTCTACCGCATTTACCCAATGGGTTCTCCGAGTGGCGCGTTCATAGAGATTCCCTATTCTTTCCAGTTCAATAATGCGGGTGGCAATTCGAACAATCAGCAATGGGGAACAGAAGCTATTAATTCCAATCCCACAGACGGAAGCATAGAAATTCTGACTGGAACAGAACTAATGGCTGGGTCATACGTATTGGAAGTCTATGTCAGATCAACGACAAATGGTGTAGATGCTGCAACAGAAATCTTTGACAATAATGGTGGAAGTAACTATCAAGCTACCTTCACGGTCTCCTCTCAACTACCTGTGACGCTCACTCATTTTACGGCTAAGCTGCAAACCACTCAAGTAACGTTGAACTGGGCAACTTCGTCCGAAATCAACAACAGCCACTTCGAGCTACAACGTAGCACTGATACGAAGCAGTGGACAATGCTAGATAAGGTACTCGGTGCTGGCAATAGCTTAGAAACGATCAACTACAATTTTGTAGATGTGTCGCCCTTGAAAACGACCAATTACTACCGCCTCAAGCAAGTCGATTTTGATGGTGCATACGAGTATTCTCCTATTGTTTCCGTAGTGATGAATGAAAAAGAAGCGAGTGTCTATCCGACTCTAGCCAATAGTGAAATCGTGGTCAAGCAAGCTGTCGGTGATGCTACGCTTTACGATATGTCTGGCAAGTTTGTCCGTCAGTTTCAGATTACTGACGACGTGCAAACGCTTGATATTCAGGACTTAATCAATGGGAAGTATTTGCTAAAACTGACAAAAGCGAATGGAACGATTGAAACAGTTTGGGTGGTGAAACAGTAACTTTTGATAAGTTGATGAATTGAAGAACTGACAATACGTGTCCTCAATTCTTCAGTTCATCAACTCATCATCTTCCCCCTCCATCATCACCTTTCGTCCGTTCCTCTTTCTTCCCCCCAAACAGCTTCTTGCTCCACAAATTCCGCAACTTCTCTTTTCGATTCTGTTTGCGTCGCGCTTGTTCCATTTGTGCTTCTAATTCTTGCATTTCCTCTGGACTCACGCCATCTTCGTAGTCATTGATGTCAAAGGCTTGCTCTCTATTATTGTCAAATAGATCCCTAAACCAGCCGTCACGTTCTGCTTCCTGTTCCAGCAGATCAAAATCCAAAATATCATCAGAGAGATAAGGGTCGCAGTTGATGCGTTCTCGTTCCGTCGCACTCAAACTGGCAAACTTTGCCGTCCGAATTGCTTTGGCCGAAGCGTCTTTACTTTTATAAATCTTTCGCATAAATTCACCCCAAATTGGTAGCGCCGTACTTGCTCCTTGTCCTAGTGACAGTGAGCGAAAGCGCACAATGGGTAAATCTGCGCCTACCCAAGCTCCAGCGACTAAATTTGGATTATAACCAATGAACCAACCGTCCGATTGATTTTGTGTAGTCCCAGTTTTTCCAGCAATGTCGCCACGCAAGCCATAGTGATATTGCAAGCGTCGCGCCGTGCCGCTATCGACCACCATTTGAAGCATTTCGTTCATCAAATCCGCATCGGCTTCTTCGATCACTTGTTTCGCTTTTTCTTTTTCATGTTCGTACAACACATTTCCATATTCATCTTCGATGCGCTCAATGTAGTACAGCGGTTGGCGTTTCCCTCGATTGGCGAAGGTGCTATACACCTGAATCATTTCGTACAGCGAGCCTTCCATTGCACCCAATGCGATTGCTGGACCTTTAGGAATGTCACTAGAAATGCCCATTTCTTTTGCCAACTTTCGCACCGGATCAATACCAGTTTGAAACAGCACTTCTACGGTAATCGTGTTGACCGACTTACTCAAACCACCTGCCATGGAGTAAAAACCTCCATACTGCCCATCCGCATTTCGGGGCTGCCAATCGTCCCATTTTGGATAAGAAACCAACGTATTTTGAAAGTAATTGCAGGGTGCGATGCCTTGACTGATCGCTTGCGCATAAACAATCGGCTTAAAAGTAGAACCGACTTGCCGACGCGATTTGACATGATCGTATTGAAAATAAGCGTAGTCGATGCCGCCCACCCACGCTTTGATTTGTCCACTTTGGGGTTCGGCTGCAAGAAAACCAGCGTGTAGTAAAGAGAGATAAAATTTCACAGAATCGAGTGGGCTCATTTCTCGTTCCGCTTGCCCTTTTTCCCAATCGAAAACGACCATATTAGTCGGCTGTTGAAAGAGCGAATCGATCAATTCTTCACTATAACCTGCTTCCGAATACCCTTTGTACCGTGCGGATTGCTGCACCGCTCGTTCCAGCACGCGATCGTTTTTCCACGGCTTTTTGTTCTTCCAATGCTTGTCGAAAGTCGTTTGCAGCTTTTTCATGTGTGTTCCCACCGCCGTTTCCGCATACTCTTGCAACTGCGCATCTATGGTTGTATATATTTTTAATCCATCTGTGAAGAGGCTATACGTTTCTCCATTTGGCTTTTTGATGTCCGCCAAAATATCGTTGAGTGCGCCTTTGATGTGTTCTTGAAAATAAGGCGCGTTACTTTGCTTTTGTTGTTTGTTAAATTTGAGTTCGATCGGCTGCTCACTCAATGAATCCACAGCCGACTGCTCCAAATAGCCGTAGCGCTGCATTTGCTGGAGAACGACATTGCGCCGTGCTTGGGAGCGTTCAGGATTAGAAACTGGATCGTAACTGGAAGTGCCTTTCAACATCCCAATCAATACAGCCGCTTCTTCCACTTTCAATTCATCTGGGGTCGTGCTAAAAAACTGATCGGCAGCTACTTTGATGCCATAAATGTTTCGACTGAATGGAACGGTATTTAGGTATAAATTGAGTAGTCCTTCTTTAGAATATACTCTTTCTAAGCGACGTGCGATGAACATTTCGCGTAGCTTATTGATGGGCATAGAAAAAAGGCGATAGCTTTGTCGTGGATAGAGGTTTTTGGCTAATTGTTGGCTCAATGTACTCCCACCGCCATATTCTTCTTGCCCCAATATAATCGACTTCCAAACCACTCGTGCTGCTGCTCGCATATCCACTCCTTCATGTTCCATGAAACGCGCATCTTCCGTCGCAATGAGTGCATATTGAACGTAAGGAGAGACCTCTTCGATGAGTGCGTCCGATCTATTTTCGATAAAGTAGCGACCGACTAATTGATTGTCTGCAGAGTAGACTTCGGACGCATTGTAGTTGTCGATGCTCAACAGTTCTTCTCGATCTGGAAGTGCTCCAAATGCCCCAAAATAAGTTAAACTAATAAGGGCGATGACACTCAAAATACTTATTGAAACCAACCCAATAGCAGAAAATAGCACCCACTGCTTTTTCGTCCACTTTTCTCCGTTTTCGCTAGGCGCAAACACGCGTTGCCACCACTCCACTGTTCCTTTGAAATGATGACTCGCTTCTTTCCCCAACAATTCCAATAATCTCATATTGACCCTAGTCTGCTTATTTCACGTTATCCCGTCTACTGACGTGCAGTTTTACTCTTTCCCCAACTGATCGTCATCGTCTAGCTTATCAAACAGCTCACGCAATCGGTACATTTCATCTAAGGTGTCATCTTGATAAAATTGCAATTCTGGAATGCGACGCATATGCCGTTTTAGGCGATTGCCTAAAGATTGGCGCAACTGTGCGTACTGCTCTTCCATCAATAAAATGACCGACTGCTTGTCTTCGGTGTTGTATACACTTAAATAAATTTTGGCGATCCCCATATCTGGAGACATTTTCACTGAAGTGACCGTCACTAAAGGTTCTACCCCATAAATGTACGAGCCTTCTTGCTGTAAAACGATCCCAAAATTTCGCTTTATCTGTTCTGCTACTTGTAGCTGTCGCTTTGAAGCCATTTTTATTTCTATTGTATGTGTTGCGTCGTTGTTATTTAAAAAATTAAGTCCTAGTTGCTCAATGGAACGAATTTCCTAGTCAATCTTTGAATCTAACTAACTACACCGTAATTTAAGTTTGTCATAATTTTATACCGTACTCGTAACCGCCAAACTTGTTTAGAAACACAAAAAATATAACTTTTCGACCCGCCTGACTACAATTAGCTATTATAGTATAGTCGGGCAGGTTCTGTTCAGTCGTTTCTTGATCGAGTGGTTCATTTCAAACGAATCAAGAAAGGA
>CAYLPW010000061.1:0-21075 GCA_964385665.1 uncultured Saprospiraceae bacterium | reverse complement strand
TCTTCGCGCCTTGATCAAAATAAAATTTTGTGTCGTTCGCTCAAATCACAAAATCACAACAAGCTCTAAGCAGTTCCTAGTTTTGAAACATAGATGCCGTATCTATAAAATTCTTTTTGTTTGGTGTGAGTTCGATACCATTTGTATGTTTCTTCGATGATTTTTTCTGATTAGTCAACATCGTCGAAGATACTTGGTGTGCTAGGAGGTAAGCGATCAAACTTTCCGCTCCTTGATTGCCATTTGCACCGTTGGCGGTCAGTCCGTCGTAACAGCCATTCGTCTGTGCATCATAAAGCGAAATCTCCAATTCGTTATTCCCTAGAAACCAGTGAAATGATTTGATGGCTGCTTCTTTGTATTGCTGATCTTGTGTAACCCGATAGGCTTCTGCATACAACAGCACGCTGTTCATCGCATCTACTGGCTGCTGATCAAATTCTTGTGTACCAATAGTATTGATCGTGAATGGCTGATGACACCCAATCGGGCTGAGATAGCCATAGCGGAAGGTGTGTTGCTGCAAAAAATCAGCCGTTGCTTCTGCCACTCGCAACAAGTACGTCCGCTGGTCACTGTCTACAAAATCAACCGCTCTAAACAAGGCATAAGGCATGATTCCATTACAGTACGTCATATATGGTTCAAACCACTCCCACTTATCCATACGGTGTTGTTCGTAAGAGTGACAAAGCCGAAGCGTCTGCTCTTGCAATAGCTGTTGAATGCTTCCATCGTTTGGATAGCGTTCCAGAAAGTAACTCAACGCAGCCACACAATATGCAATAGCGCGTGGACTTTGTAGTTGACTGACTTTTAGATGAGAGCGGTTAAACAGCTCACACAACATATCTAAATGATGATCTGCAGGAGGGTGCGCTATACCGTAGCCAATTGCCCAAAATGCGCGTCCAAACGCATCCTCAGAACCAATATGCTCTAAAAAATTGCGCTCAAAACTCATGAAGTTCCGAAACAATCCATCCGGATGCTGTGCATGAAAAATGTAAGACACATAAGTTTCCGCTGCTTGTAGAAGCTCCGCATCCTCTCGCTCCTGCAACACCATGGCCGCCAACAGATAAGCACGTGCATTGTCATCCAGACAATAGCCTTCAAAGCGATTCGGAATGGCAAACTTAGCGTGCTGTATAATACCAGTATCATCCGTCAAGCGGTGCAGGTGATTGAGATTGAGTGCTGGAATAGCTATCTTTTTTTCAGCCTGCAAATGCTTTCGTAAAACTGTCTGGTGGAGCAGCACGTCCAGATATTCTTTGCCCACTACATTCCACTTCGTATCCAATCCATAAGTATAGGTTCGCTCACGAAGTGTTTCTCGTAGAGGCTCATCGTCTAGTAATTCTAGCAGAATGTTAGATAAGGCATGGTGGTCAGCGAAAGGAAACAGTTTGCCTCTTCCTTCATCCAATAATTCCGTCGCATGCCAAAAAGGAGTAGACACAATAGCTGCACCTGCACCTACCGCATACGCTAACGTTCCACTGGTGATCTGTGCCTCATTTAGATAAGGAATCACATACACATCACAGGCGCGGATGTATTCAAATAGTTTCTGCTCATCCGCAAATTCATCGACAAAACGGAGGTGGTCGCGCACACCTAATTCAGCAGCCATTTCTTTCAAACTATCTCGATAGCTTTCGCCCTCTTCTTTGACGACATTTGGATGTGTTTTTCCTAAAATGACATATACAATATCTGGATGTTTTTCCACCAATGCAGGCAATGCCCGAACAACCGTATCTACTCCTTTTCCTCTACTCAAAAGTCCAAAAGTAAGGAGCATCGTTTTGTCCTGAACTTCAAGTTTTTGGCGCAAAACAGCTCGCTCTTCCGTCTGAATATCGGGTATGCCATGTTGAATACAGACCAACTGCTCGTCAGAAATATTGTAGATATTGCTTAAAAAGCGACAAGCCAAATGGCTCATGACGATAATCTTTTGCGCATACTTGGCGATACTCTGCGTAATTCTTTTTTGGTCGGGTGACGGTTGCTTCAATACGGTATGCAGCGTGAAGACAACAGGCGCATTCAGTCGACGAATCAAGGAAATGATATAACTTCCATCTTTGCCACCAAAGATACCAAACTCATGCTGGACAAGCACGCAGTCAAACTGATGCTGATTGATGTATTGGGCAGTGGCTAAGTAAGAGGCTGGGTCTTCTTTTTGAATGACTCGAACCACTTCCGACGGATAATTTAGCTGGTCACCTGTATCGTCGATAGCAATTAAACTAATTTCGATACTTTTGCGACTCTTGATAACATTATAATGCAATGCGGAGACTAGATTTTCGGTAAATGTAGCGATACCACAGGCTTTTGGAGGGTAGTTCCCGATAACGGCTATTTTCATAAATTTCTTTGCTTTATCTTTGATAATGATAGTAGTATATGTATCCCATTCAGGAGGAGATAAGCGTGCAGCAACAATAAGAACCATCAAGATCCATTGCTATGCATACAAAGTTTTCGTACTGAACTGTTTTTGTTTGTTTGGAACGGTAGACGAGCGATAGAAAGAAATCTATACCTATACGCTTTAGATACGTATATGGTAGTGTGTCTAAAATCGGTCAACTAAATTTTTATGATGTGTAGATGTGCCAATAAGATGCTTTAGCAGGTGTGCCAATAAGCTTTCCTACAAGATAAGCTATCTCACTGATAGAAAAACCTCAAAGTCGCTTTCGTGTTCGCCTTTCAAGGTTGAATTTGTATGAAAACAAGCAATGATGATATATCGGGAGAAGTAGCTGATATTCAGACTATATCTCGGTTAGTGAAAGCTCTTTAATAAGGTGTTTCAAAAGAAAGGTAGCTATTTTGTCTCCTGAGAGATTCAAAATCCCGAAAACTTTCGGGCAGTGCATCCTGAAAGCTACAGACTTACTTTTTTTGTTTTTTAGAATGGGAAAAGAGCAACTTAATTGGGGCAAGTTATTGTTGAACTTTTGCTTATTGTAGTACACAGATATAAACTATAGTCATGCCATCCGTCATCGTTAATTTGGAAAAAGCACATATCGCACAAGCAGATCAAGTCGTCCTAAAAGATGTATCCATTGAACTTACAGCTGGAGAGTTCGTCTACTTGATTGGGAAAACAGGGAGTGGAAAATCTAGTCTGCTAAAAACACTGTATGGCGCACTACCTCTGCAAAAAGGAACAGGATTTGTCGCTGGATTTGATCTGCAACAATTGAACCGAAAAAACATTCCTTTACTTCGCCGAAAATTGGGTATCGTTTTTCAAGATTTCAATCTATTGTCCGACCGTTCCATCTACGAGAATTTAAAATTTGTATTAAAAGCAACTGGGTGGACAGACAAAAATAAAATAGATCGTCGCTGCCAAGAAGTATTGACCGAAGTAGAACTGGAAGAGAAAGCTAACAAAATGCCCCATCAGCTATCTGGTGGAGAGCAGCAGCGTGTCGTCATCGCTCGCGCCATGCTGAATCAGCCTATTTTAATCATCGCTGATGAACCCACAGGTAATCTGGATCCCGAAACCTCAGACGATATACTACTGCTACTCAAACAACTTTCGGAACGCCGTCGGACAGCCGTTCTTTTTGCCACCCACGATTATCGCATTCTCCAAAATTTTCCATCGCGTATTTTACGTTGTAACAATGGACGCATCTTTGGGGAAGAGGAGTTGTATATATGAGAGAGTGAGAGAGTGAGAGAGTGAGAGAGTGAGAGAGTGAGAGAGTGAGAGAGTGAGGAAAGATTGTATGCTATAGTCAGTTCAGCAATTCAATAAAAATTATGCCATCCAAACGTCAACTATTTTTACAGCACCTTGCTCCAACGAGTGATGCTCCTCTAGGTATAGAAATCGAACGAGCAGAAGGCGTCTATCTGTACGACGAGGCAGGGAAATCCTATTTGGATTTAATCTCAGGAATTGGGGTGAGTAGTTTGGGACATCGGCATCCTAAAGTGATCAAAGCAATAAAAGACCAGTTAGACGCCTACTTGCACACGATGGTGTACGGGGAGTATGTGTTGACGCCACAGGTACAATTGGCACAATTGATGAGCGACAACCTGCCAAGCTCCTTGGACAGCGTCTACTTCGTCAATTCTGGAAGTGAAGCAACTGAGGGCGCGATGAAACTGGCGAAGCGCGTGACGGGACGTACCGAAATCATCGCTGCAACACGAGCTTATCATGGCAGCACGCAAGGTGCAGCTAGTTTGATGTCGCCGACCACTTTTACGCAAGCTTTTTATCCATTACTACCAGGCATCCGACACATCGACTTTAATTGTGGGTATTGCCTGCATTCTATTACTGAACAAACGGCTGCTGTCATCGTCGAGACGGTGCAAGCCGAATGGGGCGTAAGAACACCACAAAATGGGTATCTAAAAAAGCTAAAGGCGCGTTGTGAGGAAGTAGGCGCACTCCTGATCTTGGATGAAATTCAAGTTGGTTATGGTCGAACGGGAACGCTTTGGGCATTCGAGCAGCATGATATTGTTCCAGATATTCTACTGCTAGCCAAAGCGATGGGAGGCGGTATGCCAATAGGTGCATTCATTGCGAGTCAAACCCATATGAAAACCTTATCGGAACGACCCGTTTTGGGACATATCACCACTTTTGGCGGTCATCCAGTTTGCTGTGCAGCAGGCTATGCCACCTTAAAAGCACTTCTAGAAGAAGAGTGGATCGGCACTGTGAAACGGAAAGAAGCGTTATTCCATCAATTACTGCAACATCCGCGCATCCAAGATATTCGCTCTGCTGGACTAATTATGGCGGTCGAAATTGGAGAATTTGAAGATATTCGGCGTATTATTCACTACTGTTTATCAAAAGGATTGGTGACAGATTGGTTTTTATTCAATGAGCGTAGCATCCGAATTGCACCGCCGCTTGTCATTTCTGAATCTGAAATTCGATGGGCGTGTCAGATTATTTTGGATGCACTAGATCAGATTTAAAGACTCAAACAAATTTAAAACATGCCATCATCTATACTCGTCGTAGAGGACGATCAAAGTTTAGGATTTCTATTAACACAGTTACTAGAGGAAGCAAATTATCAGGTCAAATTATGTACGAATGGGGCAGATGCTTGGCAAACCATTTTAGAAGAAAATTTTGATGTGTGTATCTTGGATGTGATGATGCCCAAAATGGACGGCTTGCAACTCGCTAAACGCATTCGGCAACACAATGCCGATTTGCCTTTTATTTTTTTGACGGCGCGTTCCATGAAAGCAGACAAAATGAAAGGCTACGAAATAGGAGCGGAGGACTACATTACGAAACCATTCGATGAAGACGAGTTGCTTTGGAAAATCAATGTGATTTTGCGGCGGCGAGAAAGTCCAGTGGCAACGGAGACAAAGTTTCAGATTGGGGACTACTTTTTTGACTATTCGTTGCAAGAATTGCAATATAAGGATACCGCGCACAGGCTGACCGAAAAGGAAAGCGATATTTTGCGACTACTATGTTTACACAAAAATCAAATCCTCCGACGTGAGGATGCCGTGGAACAGATCTATGGAAAATGGGACTATTTTTTAGGTCGAAGTTTTGATGTCTTTATTTCTCGTTTGCGCAAGTTGTTGAGTCAAGATAAGCGCATCAAGATCGAGAATGTCTTTAAGGTTGGGTTTATTTTGAAAGTAGAGGAATAGAAAGGCTTTCAAGCTCTAATAATCAAACCAACGCCTCCAATAACACCTCCACCACATGCTTTGCCACTCGCCCAGTTCCATCCTGAATCTGATGTCGACAACTCGTACCCGAAGCCACCAAAATCGTATCCCCTGAAGCCTTCCGCACCGCTGGAAACAACACCAATTCTCCAATCTGCTGACTGACTTCATAATGTTCGGCTTCATACCCAAACGAACCAGCCATCCCACAACAACCCGACGGAATCACTTCCACATGATAGTTTTCAGGCAAAGACAAAACTTGAATGGCATCTTCCAATTTAGATAAGGCTTTTTGATGACAATGCCCGTGAAGTAAGAGTTTTTTGGAATTGGAATGAAAAAAGCTGGTATTGATGTGACCAACGTTGACTTCCTGTGCTAGAAATTCTTCGATCAGAAAGGTGTGTTCCGCTATTTTTTTCGCCTGTTTCTTCAATTTAGAATCAACCAAACGTGGGTACTCATCTCGAAAGCTCAGAATGGCAGATGGTTCAATTCCGATCAAGGGCGTTTCAGCAGAAATAAGATCGGCGAAGACTTGTACATTTCGATTTGCCATTCGTTGCGCATGATCGAGCAGCCCTTTAGAAATCGCCGCGCGTCCACTTTCGGCATGGTCGAGCAGTTCGATTTGATAGCCCAAACGATCTAGTAATAAAATCGCTTTTTTCCCAATTTCCGTATCGTTCCAATCCGTAAATTCATCGATGAAAAGATAAACCGTTTTCACCACTTTCCCTTCTGGAATACTAGATGAGAACTGCTTTTTAAACCAATTTTTCAACCGCATTTTTGAAATAGTAGGCAGACTCCGTTCTGCTGCCACACCCAAAATTTTCTTCGCTACACCACTCAACGTTTTTTGCTGTAAAAAGAAGTTGTACACGTCTGGTAAGATGCCACCTAAGGTGTTTAATTGGTGAATATTCGCGAAAGCGCGAGCGCGTAAGGGAACGCCATTTGCTTGTTGGTATTGGTACAAAAACTCGGCTTTCAAACTAGACATATCGACATTAGAAGGACATTCCGAAGTACACCCTTTGCAGGAAATACACAAATCCATCACCTCTTTCAGTTCTTCTTGATCGAATGGATTGGCTTTATCGCTGCGCGTTATAAATTCTCGTAAGGCATTCGCACGGGCGCGAGTGGTATCTTTTTCGTTACGAGTCGCTCGATAGCTGGGACACATCGTTCCACCTGAAATGGATAGTTTTCGACAGTCGCCAGACCCATTACATTGCTCCGCAGCCCGCAACATACCGCCGTATTCAGAGAAGTCGAGCAAGCTGTGGATGTTTCGATCTTGCTGCTCAGGTTCGTAGCGCAATGATTCATTCATGGGTGCGGCATCGACAATTTTGCCAGGATTGAAGATGTTGTTTGGATCCCACGTATATTTAATGCGCCGAAATAGTTCATAGACTTCATCGCCCACCATTAATGGAATAAACGCTGCTCGCACACGCCCGTCACCGTGTTCCCCACTCAACGAACCGCGATAGCTTTTAACCAACTCCGCCGAGGCTTTGCTGATGTTGTAAAATTGCTGCACATCTTCACGCTTCTTCAAATCCAGAATCGGGCGCAAATGCAACTCACCAGCTCCAGCGTGTGCGTAGTAGACGGCACGTTGTCCGAAACCTTCCATCATATCCGAAAAGTCGTTGATGTAGTTGGGCAAATCGTCTATATCCACCGCCGTGTCTTCAATGCACGCTACTGCTTTTTTATCACCAGGAATATTCGCCAACAAGCCCAAACCAGCACTCCGCAACTGCCAAACGGCTTTCGTGCGCTCACCATAAATGATCGGAAAAGCGTACCCTAAATTTTGGGTCTGCAAACGCTCTATAAACGTATCCGCTTTTTGCTGTGCTTCCTCTTTCGCTGCTCCTCTAAATTCCACCATCAACACTGCTTCGGGATCGCCTTCCACGAAAAAGCGATTCTTCCGCTGTTCGATATTGTCTTTGGTACAATCGAGGATGATTTTGTCCATCAATTCGCAAGCACTCGGTCGCTGTTGCATCGCAATTTGTGTCGCCAACATACTGTGA
Source organism: uncultured Saprospiraceae bacterium (assembly GCA_964385665.1). GTDB lineage: Bacteria > Bacteroidota > Bacteroidia > Chitinophagales > Saprospiraceae > JAAUTG01. The sequence goes on along the minus strand of CAYLPW010000061.1, from coordinate 13,294 downwards.
TGAACACTCTCAAAATGGGCAGCGACAACTAAATTATGGGGCAACGGCAAGAGATCAACATGGAGTTTAACTTCGGTCGTAAAACCCAATGTCCCTTCCGAACCACATAGCAATTTGCAAAAGTCAAAATGCACATCCGTTTCCTCGAATGGAGAAGTGTTCATCAGATAGTCAACCGCGTAACCTGTGTTGCGTCGATGAATGCTGGCTTTCGGAAAATTGTCGTGAATGCGTTGTCGCTGCGCTTCGTCCGTCAGCTCTTTATTGATGTGACGATACAGTTCCCCTTCTAAATTGCGGAGTTGTGTTTTTTCTTCAAATTCTTTTTTAGTGAGGGCATGAAAGGTCACTTCCGAAGCATCGGATAGCAAGACTTTTGCTTCCAACAGATGATCGCGCGTAGAACCATACTCAATAGAAGTCGTCCCCGAAGAATTATTGCCGACCATGCCGCCGATCATTGCGCGATTGGCAGTGGAAGTGATGGGCGAAAAGAAAAAACCATGTGGTGCCAAAAATGCATTCAACTCATCGCGGACGACACCAGGTTGTACACGCACCCACTGCTCTTCGGCGTTAAATTCTAGAATCTCGGTGAAGTGCTTAGAAATGTCTACGACGATACCATTGCCGACACATTGTCCAGCTAAAGAAGTGCCTCCTGCGCGTGGAATGAGTGAGGTTTTTTCTTGATTGGCGAACCGAATCAAGTGCTGTAAGTCAGCCACTGATTTTGGAATAGCGACTGCCAGGGGCAACTCTCGATAGACCGAAGCATCCGTCGCGTAAATGATTTGTTGTAAGTGGTCAGTATGCAATTCGCCTTCGAGTTGGTGGCGAAGTTGATTCAATTTAGCTGAGTTCATCGACGATATCTAATATACGATCTTTAATGCGGTTGCGCTCAATTTGCGCTTCTTGGTTAGAAATAGTGCCTTTGTTCAGGTCCGATTCTAAACTCGACCAACGCCCTTGGAGTAAAGTAATTTCTCGCTGCCAATTGCTGGATAAGGCTACACCCGCAGCGGACAATAAATCTAACGCTTTTTCTGGTTTTCCTTGAATGATGGCGTTTCGAATATCTCGAGCTGGAACGCGAACTGTGGCTTGCTGTTGCTGCTGTTGCCGTTGTCGAGAAAAGAGGAAAATACCTCCACCCAATACAGACAGCCCCACGAGCAACCAAATCCAGGCAAAGCTTTTGGATTCTTCTACAATGGGTATTTCCGCTTCCCCTTCTTTCACGACCACCAATACATCTTTCTCCAAAACCGAAGCGATACTACTCGTAAACTCTTTACCATCACGAATATCAATTCGTTCCAGCGCATATGTTAGCAGGTGTTTGCCTTCCAAACGAGGTGTCACATACCATTCCCAACGTTGTGGTTCCGTGGTGACAAAATCAACAAATCGCTGACTTTTCGCAAATAATGGTTGAATGCTAAACGCACTATCTACATCAATCAATCGAGAAATCATAATATTCCCAACACCTCCCAATAAAAAAGACTCAACGCGCTCTGGATGTTCTTGAAAAACAGGATCGGAAGCGATAAAATCGGTTAAAAATGCTTCAGTAGTATCTGCTGAAATCACGATGCTTAATATTTCTCGCTCTTCCAAATACATCGTATCCGGAATGGATTCCAGAATGCGAGCGGTAATGCGTTCTTTGAGCTGTTCATCGCTGATTTCGGTCACCAACGATTGAATAGCCATCGAATCAAATTCGACTGGCGCATAGACTTCAAGTTCTGACCGATCGACTCCTTTTATCTCCAACTCTTGAAGTTCAATAGCAACCGAGGGCTGAACAACTCGAATATCTTGACTGGGTATAGTGACCACTTTCTCTACTAGATATTGATTTTCATCGCCCACTTGCAACTCCACCAACAGTTCTTTTTTGACGAGCGGTGTCGAAAATTCAATAGGGGCATTGAGAAAGAAGAAGTGATCCGAATTGTCGTAGCTATGAAGATCCAACCGATATTTATTACGAGCCGGCAGGCGCAAACTATCCTGTAAGTAGCGAAAGGAAATAATCTGAGAACTACCTCTACTTAGATTTTCTAAGAAGAAGGAAATTGTTTCCAGTTCTTCCATAGAAATAGTAGAATCTGCTACCTGAATGCGGACAGCTATTTTAGGTATTTTTGCTTGTCGTTGAGCGGTAATAGACTGCCCTTGAAGCGAGTGTCCGCTGACCATGAGTAGCAAAAAACCAATTAAAATTATCCAACTGTTGGTGTGCGTCATAAAGTGGACTTTTGGCTAAAGTTAAAGAAAAGGTATCACATCTTATTTTACATGCTTTATCTCTATATAAGGCAAACGCACAACTATAAAAAAATGTAGCGATGGCACTCTTTCAGGTACGCTAAGCTTGGATGCTATCTCCAGCCGACGGACTCCTACTTGTTTGGCACTTGACAGCAATGGAAAAAGGAGGAAATCTGCCAGTTTACAGCAGAATCTAAGCCTATTGTCTCCAAATTATGCAACCACTTAATTTATGTAGTTGATGCGTTTGCCTAACGTCTATTTCACCATTTTCCAAAAAAAACTATATTTGTCCAACAAGATTTCAGTCAAAATATAATTTTACATCTCAATAGTAATCAAGAAGATGACTATCAACAAACAAATATTATTGGTAGATGATGAACCCAATATCATCATTCCTATCGAGTTTTTGATGCAGCAAGAAGGCTATCAAGTAACTACAGCATTCAATGGCAGAGAAGCGTTATCACTACTGGAAAATGCGACACCTGATGTAGTGATTCTGGATGTCATGATGCCAGAAATGGATGGCTTCGAGGTCGCTAAACGCATTCGTGCCAATCCTCAATTGAGTGATACACGCATCATTTTTTTGACGGCAAAAGGAACGAATCAAGACAAACTTAATGGCTACGAAAAAGGTGGTGAGGTTTACTTGACTAAGCCTTTCGACAACGAAGAATTGGTACAAACGGTCAATGATTTAGTCTTATATGGCTAATAAATGACATCAAATACATATAATAAGTTATATATTTAGATATTTATAGAATAATGTTTTACCTTTAAGCGAAGAACGAAATTACCTGCTCTCTCAAAACAATAAGAAAACATGACTTTACAGATCAAATCACTTGAGCAATATCAAGAAGTTTACCAACGCAGCGTCGAACAGCCCGAAGCTTTTTGGGCAGAACAAGCCGACACCTTTACCTGGCATCAAAAATGGGATGAAGTACTCCAATGGGACTTCCGAAAGCCAGACATCAAATGGTTCGCTGGCGGAAAATTGAACATTACCGAAAACTGTTTGGATCGACATCTAGAGACGCGAGGCGATCAAACAGCCATCCTTTGGGAACCAAATGATCCTGATGCACCACACAAAACATATACCTACAAAGAATTACACGCCGAAGTCTGCAAAACGGCGAACGCCCTGAAAGCGAATGGTATTAAAAAAGGAGACCGCGTTTGCTTCTATATGCCGATGGTGCCTGAGTTGGCGATTGGTGTACTAGCGTGCGCGCGAATTGGAGCAATTCACTCTGTCGTCTTCGCCGGATTTTCTGCTTCTGCTCTAGCCGACCGTATCAAAGATGCGACCTGCAACATGGTCATTTGCTCGGACTACAATAACCGTGGCGATAAGCATATTCCCGTCAAACAAGTCGTCGATGAGGCTATCGCGATGGGTTGCGACAGCATCGAAACGGTTTTGGTGCATAAAAATACTGGCGACGAAGTCAACTGGAACGACCAACTCGACAAATGGTGGCATAAAGAAGTCGATGGACAATCGGCAGACTGCCCTGCGGAAGTGATGGATAGCGAAGACATGCTGTTCATTTTGTACACTTCAGGCTCTACTGGCAAACCAAAAGGTGTCGTACATACCTGCGGTGGCTATATGGTGTATACTTGTTTTAGTTTCCGCAATGTCTTCCAATATGAAGATGGCGATGTGTATTGGTGTACCGCAGATATTGGTTGGATTACGGGACATTCGTATATTATTTACGGACCGCTCTTGGCAGGCGCAACGACTGTTATGTTTGAAGGCGTACCTACTTATCCTGATGCTGGTCGTTTTTGGGAAATCTGCGACAAACATCAAGTCAATCAATTTTACACCGCACCTACCGCTATTCGAGCATTGATGGCGAAAGGCGATCAATATGTAGACAAATATGATTTGAGTTCGCTGAAAGTCATTGGTTCTGTCGGCGAACCGATCAATCAAGAAGCCTGGGAATGGTACGATGAAAAGGTAGGCAAAGGAAACGCGCCTATCGTAGATACGTGGTGGCAAACAGAAACTGGGGGCATCATGATTACGCCACTGCCTGGCATTACAGACACGAAACCGTGCTTCGCTTCTTACCCTATGCCTGGTATTCAACCTATTCTAGTCGACGCAGACGGCAATGAAGTAGAAGGAAATGATGTAGAAGGCTTATTGTGTGTGAAGTTTCCCTGGCCGTCTATTATACGTACGACATACGGCGATCACGAACGCTGCCGAAACGTGTATTTTTCTGCTTTTGAAGATATGTATTTTACTGGCGACGGCGCACGTCGAGATGCGGATGGACGTTTGCGCATTATTGGTCGCGTAGATGATGTCATCAATGTATCTGGGCATCGAATGGGGACAGCAGAGGTCGAAAATGCCATCAACGAGCATCCAAATGTGGTAGAAAGTGCTGTGGTCGGCTATCCGCACGACATCAAAGGGCAGGGTATTTATGCATATATCATCTTGCAGGATGCGGTCAATGACGAAGTAGCTTTTGAAAAAGAAGTACGCGATACCGTAAAAACAGTAATTGGTCCTATCGCCAAACCCGACATGATTCAAGTCGTTTCTGGATTGCCTAAAACGCGTTCTGGAAAGATCATGCGCCGCATTCTTCGGAAGATTGCTTCTGGTGATGTATCCAATTTGGGAGATACTTCTACTTTATTGAATCCAGATGTGGTGGAGGAGGTGAAGGCTGGAGCGAAAGTAGAATTGAAGGCGTAAACCTACGGACAACTTTAAGTACGTCTGAAGTCGTACGCTGCTGTTATGACTAACTTGTTCCCTTCGTGGAATATAACAATAGCGTATGACTTCATTCACAGGAATTGATTTTAGCAACTACAAATCTCATATATGGAAGAAAAAGCACCTTCTCTATCGGATTTCCTAGCTCAATTTAGGAAAACACCCGCTGAACCTTCCTACGAGTATATTGATCTTCCTGATACGGAACGGTTGACTTTTGAATTGGTCACAGAAGACAACTACACTACCATCCATCAGCTGTTTGCCAACGATTCAAACCCGTTCGTCATTAATGATTACAAAGACAGCAACGAACTAGAAAAATACATTGACTGTCAACTGAATTACAATCGCTATTCCCGAAAATACGGAGCTTGTGATTGGTTGATTCAATTAAAAGAGACCAAACAGTATATTGGTATTTTGAATCTGTATAGTCTTAGCCAGGAAACGTTTAATGACATTCACAAACGCTGTATGATTGGTTTTTCAATGAGTGAGGCGTTTAGGCGAAAATACTATACATTGGAAGCTGTTCGCCAGTTAATCGACCATGCCAACCAGCATTATGGTAGAAACAAAATTGTCGCTAATACCGAAAAAGATAATAGGGCTTCCCAATCTTTTTTACGGAAAATGGGATTTGAAGAGCGAACGGAAGATTATTACTACAAAGATAAATATGATTATTTCGTGTTGCTGTTGAATGAATGAACAGACTACCAAATCTGGTAGGATTTTACAAGTCTAGTTTACTGCTCCTCTCGAAACGGCGACCGCGCCACCCACTCCTTCTCCGTCTCAAACGCCTGAAACAATTTTGGAATCCAAATATTAAAGCCTACAAAACGATGTTTGATAAACCCATACATCGGCTGTGCCACTGCTCCAACAGAGCTTTTAATTTCTAAAGCGGTGCGCCCAAAAGAAAGTGTGGTGACTCGCTCTTCAATAGCCGTTTCGACCATATCGAACAGCATATTCAGATACAATTGGTGCGTCCCGTTGTAGCGATCATCTAACCCCAAAAAATGAGCTTCTAAATGATGATGATCTTGAATCAATGTTTGAAAGCCAATGATCGTTTCGCCCTCGAAATAAGCTGTCAATTGAAAGTGATTTCCTAACTGTTCTTTTAAACTGGCAAAATAATTTTTAGGTAATAATGCCACATTCATCAGCGCATTTTGAGCAACTAATTCATACAGTTCAAAGAGTCGTGATTCATGCTGCTGTATTTCTGTCAAGGTCAGTTCTCGCTGGACTAAATCTTTCGCTTTCTTTCGCGCTCGTCGCACCCGCACTCGATATTTGGAGCGCAAATCGTTTAAATAGTCATCGAAGGTCTGCCAATGAGCGGGCAATGTTAACTGCATATTGGGCTGTATGGCAATTCGATGAAAGCCATTATTTTGTAGTGCAGCGAGTTGGTCAGCAGTGTTGGTATTGAAGTCTTTTAAAACAATCATATCGCTTTTTGGAGCGTACTGCTCTTCTAATAGTTGTATCGCTTTTTGGATATAACGTTGTCGATTTTTCTGACTGATTTCAGGCAAAAAGTAAAAGCCATGTTCCCCACTCAGCGTCGCATTCCCGATGACTAAGAAATGCGCCTGAAACTGCTGCATGAATTGACGTTGCCACCAAGACTGTTGCGTTTCCTCCAGTCGCATTTGCTGAGTTGCATCGAAATAGAAAGCTTGCGCGATTAGTAGTCCTATTGGTCGATCTTCCTGATGGATCAGCACATAAAAAAACTGATAACCTTTGGGGGCAGCTTGCTCTAAAGCACGTAAATAAGGTATTTGCAGGAAAGCGGACGTACACGCTGCCAACTGCTGCCAAGCAACTGGTAGTCCGTCTACCCTGCGATAGACAGCAATTGGTGATGTTATGTTTGAAGCAGTTGGATTACATTTTTCTTTCAAAGCACACGGGATCGACAAGCTCGACATCATTTTCAGTTTATTTTCCACTTAACCTTAACGTCATGAGGAAAAGAAAGTTAGTGTCCTCTTCTACTGAATCAATATCTTTTGGCTCAATCGCTGCTCTCCTACGACCAACGTCAAATAATAGATACCAGCAGCCAAATTCTTTCGCTCCAACAATACTTCGTTGCGTCCTGCTTCAAATGCTTCATCATACTCAAAGACTGTTTTGCCATGTACATCGCGGAGTAGCAAACTAGCCATTTGTGCAGTTGGAAGACTAAAAGCAATAAGCGTTTCCTCTTTGAATGGATTGGGCGTGTTGGGATGTAGCTGAATCGTCGGCGCGTCGATTTCTGAAGTCAAGTTCAATAGTGGACGTACTAAGTTGCCATTTTTTAAGTACGCTTCGGCTGTCGTTATAGTCGAATTTATCTTCAAAACATCTGCCCAATTGGTATCGCTCTTTTTTCGTACGATCAAACTAAAAGCTTCCTTACTCGTCGTTTCACCATACCAACTACAAGTAATTGCTCCATTTTTTGGAAATGCTAATTCACCCGCTTGTACTGTTCCACTCGACCAGCTTTCTATTTGTAAATCGTTCTCTTTGTAACCTAAAGTGAATTGATAGCCTGCTAGCTGCGCGTGATTGGTTTGGAACGTCAATTGATACAAGTCATCCTCTAGCGGTATCACATTCACATCAAAATCGACAGTCGGTAGCGTTCGAGACTCGACAGAATTAGCACTGCTGTATGAACCATTTACGTCTCCCAGTTTGATGGCGACAAAATCTAAGTCTAGCTGCTGACTCGCTAAATCATTCAGATTAATAATTTCTGAGAAGTCTTCGTCGAACGGATTACTTGGATCACGAAATGCATAGTTTTTTGTCACAAATCGCCAGCTATCACCTTGTGGGAATGCTTCTTCTACGCCTAAAATGATCTTGCGCAATAGTACGACATCGAATGTGGTAATAGAACCAGAGCGATTGACATCAGCGGCGATCATTCGGTAAGGCGAATCTAGCAGTTGTTGCCCCAGAATATGCTTGCTCATGAGTACCAAATCGTAAGTACTTACTCCCTCCAGGGGATCACTATCTTTCTGTGGCAAAATGGAATAATCGCCATCGAGTCGCACTTGCTCGACAATTGCATAAACACCATCTTTACCAGTTATATACGTGTTCTCAGCATCACCGCTTAATGTCACTTCGACTCCTTCGATACGTTCATTTTGAGCAGTGGCAATAGCTCCCGCCAAAACAGCATCTTCTCCAGAATTCATCGGACAAAAGTCCATATTCGGATCAAGCAAATTGATGAAGGTTTCGCAAAACGATACGTTTCCAGCTAGATCTTGTACCCAAAGTGAAAGCGATACTATTCCTATTTCTCCATTAGTGCATCGAAAGTTTCTGATGGTAGAATCTGGATAAATTCGAGGATCGGCGAAAGAGTAACGCAACTCCTCCATTGGCGTACAAAAGTCGTAACTGCCTTTGTTAAGATCGCTAACTTGTAGCTGATACGTCCCATCTTCGTGGTACGTGCCTGAAAGTCCAAAAATACACTTTGGTGTGGGTGCTTTGCAGTCTGCCACTTGAAATTCAATACGTCGCTCGGTGGTATTGAAACAGTCATCTTCTACACGTACCACGAAAGCATGTCGAGTCGTATCGCCGCCAGCTTGTATCGGGTAATTACCACTGATTCGGTAGATATTATCTCCCAAATATTCTAATGTACCAAATACATCTTCGACTAGTGTTTCATTGAACAAAGCCAAATCATAACTGACTTGGAGTTCTTCAGGATCAACACAGGTATCGTCCACACTAAATTCGACACTGACCGCTGCTGTACACGCATCTGTACCCACTTCCTCATAGCCACCACAGTAGACGCTGTCCAATTGCACTAGTTCTATCTCAGGATTCGTGACATCATAAACAGTAATATATTGTCGATAGATAAAATTGCCGTAGGCTTGCGCACTCAAGTAGGTTTTTATGACACCTGTATCAATCTGCGATTCAAACTCTAATGTCGGCACATTACCCACTGGCTGATCTTGAAATTCAAAAAGAACAAAATCACCATCACAACCCAGGTTGAGGTTAGTAAAGCTGTCGTCTCCGTCGTCGCAAAAGTCATCTATATCATTGATGCCATCCATACCAAGCGGACTCAGAATAATTTCGCAGTCATCTTCATCTCGTTGCACTCCGCATTCTACCAATTCGTCGTCGTTGATGTAAATATCCTGATAGCGTAAACTCATCGTTTCAAATCGCTCATCGAGCAAAGAATCGGGGCGTTCGACGACTGCTACTTCTGTGTTATTTGGATTCCAAACGCATTCATTGATGAACTGATAGGTAACGACTACTTGATAACAGGCATCCTCGACCGCCTCAAATCGTTCGGTCGTTACGTTCATCCGCCAATCGTCACAACCTTCATTTCGTACTAGAATATCATCTAAGTCGGAGATGCGTCGATTGATGCGGAAATCCAAAAAGCGCGTATCACAAGAAATAATCAAATCACGCGGAAAGTCCATTTGCCAGTCCGAAGATACTGGAGCGACGACAATGGAATTTTCGCAGATAGCAGACACATTACCACATTCATCAGTCGCCTGAAACTGATAAGTAACTACCCCAGTCTTACAAGAGATATCGTAGCCACTCGCGTCAATGTTGCTGATTAATAAATTGATCTCGCCACAAGCGTCGGCTACATTTACGCCACCAAACTGACCAGCTAACAAGGCACTTTTTAACGTATCTCGTTGCGCTGCACCATCTAGATAAATTATGCGGCGTAAGTCATCCCAATCTGGTGACTGACAAGTAATGGTATCGCTTCGGCTGGTACAAATGGGCGGATATTGGTCTTTCAATATCGCTTCGACCATACAGTAGTTGAGGTTGCCAGAAAGGTCGGCTACACGCAGTACCACCATCAGACTACTTTCACACGCACCAACTTCCAAATCCGTGGATTCAATGCGCAGAGTCGATGTAAAAAGTGTAGTATCTATGTCTTCAAAGAATTCTGTAGAAATAGTGCCATTCACTAATACGTCTTCTGCTCTAGCGACCGAAAATGATACTGTCCCACAACCATCATATGAGCCATCATCAAAAGCAGTGGCTGGAACTATCGCTTCGCATCCTACACCTAGCGCGACCTGACGCGTACTTTCACAAATTGAAATCGGCGCTATATCGTCTTCTACGAGTATATTAAATGGTCCGAAAGTAGCTTCGTTTTGACAAGCATCAATCAGACGAATGACAAACTGTACGCTATCGCCAATGGGTACGTCCAAAATACGCAACTCGCCATTTTGCAGGTCAGCAACTTGTTCTGGCTGCCCATCATTTAGTACATCAGAATATGCTGTAAAATTGTTGTTGCAGTCCGTTCGCAAGTCAATCGCTAAAAGTACATCAGCGCGACATTCATCGCTGGCAGTACTGATTGTTCGACTACCCAAAATCGTTAGCGTTGGGGCATCCGCTTTACCCACTTGAATAACTTGTGGAATCAAGTCTATTAACTCTAAATGTCCATCGCACCAATTGTAAATTGTCCATTCTCGGAAAATTTTATAGCTATCGCCACAGACAGGAATCTCATCGCTATCTTCCCAATCTATCGCATATCCACAACTTTCGTGAGCTAAGTTAGCTGGTACTTCATCGCCGCTATTATTCGTAATATAGGTATCTTCCAAATGAGCCAAACCGCCAAAGTCACCGTTCAGATCAGCAGGTGTCGGGTCGTAGTTGGGGATGAAGGTGGCGTAAGTCGAATCGCCATCTAGCCAAAGCTGATAAAGGTTTTCTGGTGCTGGAGAAACGCCACAGGGTAGCGCGATTTCAAGTTGTGGGGCAACAATATCAGCTTGGGTAACTAGCACACGTTGCAAGCCAAAATCAGAAGTATTCCCACATTTATCAATCGCTTGAACCGTTCTAAAATACAATCCGAATAGTGCTTCTTCCCCATTTTCTAAATCAAAAATAGCGTGCAGATCAGTGAGGTCGTGGCTGCTGCTACCATCCGTACAATCATAAGTGACATATTGCCATTTGCTGACTTCTAGTTTTGCTTCGCAATTGTCTGTTGCACTAAATTGATCGTCAACTGCTTCGATCACTACATTTTGTCCGAAAGGCAGTTGAATCGTTCCGCCGTCTGCATTGATCGTATTTAGCTGATCGAGTAAGTTGTCATTTTGATAGCAAAAAATAACATCATCGTCAATCGTCCCTACCAATGCTGGTGCTTGCTTGTCTTCAAAAATAACTTCACTCCAGCAAGCATCTTCGTACACGTCGCCGCACTCATTTGTGATCGTACGATTGATACGAACGGAGAAGCGCGTATCGCAAGTGAAACTGGATACATCTATAATTGGAAAGCCGTCGTCAGTTGTTGATAAAACGGAAATGTTTGGATCGTCTACGCTAATTTGATAGTCGAAAGCAGGGATCGCACATTCGCCTTCTGTAAATAAGTCTGGTGTCAATACCAACGCACATTCTGTCGCGCTGGATAGTCGCACGAGATCATTGCAAGCCAAAGTTGGTGGGAGAATTCGTAAGGTATAGGTACAATTTAGAAAGTCAAAAATGGGATGTTGTAGCTCAATCGTATACTCACCAATTGGTGCATCTTGAACGATTAGTTGACGATTTAGAGAATCAATTACTATCTCTAGCTCATTGCAAGAAGAACTAACGATTGGGAACAAATTTTCTCCACACTCTTCTATTTCTGGCAATGGCAACTGAATCATTCCACTTGCCCCGCAACGATCAGCAATTTGTGTAACCAATTGATTATCAGTACAAACAAAACGACTATCGCGTGCCTCACAGCGAATCAGTGCGTCCCAGCCTGCCCCTTTCCGACGGTCGCCATTTCGTTCAAATACAATGGTCAAACAACCGCTCGTATTCTGACAACTCGCTTGTACCCAACCGCCACCTGGCGCATTGGCGACAGAACTGCCACTGACGCGATCCGCTAAAATTGGAGCAGCAGCATTCTTACCATCGTAGACGCTCAAAAATTCGCCTTCTGGCAAATCGAAGCGATCAAATTCAATCAATAAGCTTTGCGTTGCTGGATTTTCGGCGCATAGAATTAAGCGATCCGTTTGTGCTGTTTCATCGAAATAAGGACGACTTGCGCCACCATCATCAAAAAAGCCAATCGCGTCGCCACAAGCAAGGTTATATAGTTTTGGTGCGCCGCCGTCGTTGGGTATAGTAATATCACCTCGACAAGCAACTGCTTCGTTGCAAGAGTTGCTGGTCGTTAATGTGGTTTCGCCATTGGTAACGCTAATTTGGTAAGTTGTTTCGGTGTTGAATAGCACTTCTAAATCGTATTCGCCTTCTTCCTTTTCGGATAGTACATCACCAATTTGATAAAGTGTTCCATTTGGACGGAATAAGTTACTGACGGCTGTAATTTGCCAAGTTTCACTGGGGCGAGAAAAGACACGAATCGTTTCTGTAAATTGACCACTGTCGGTACAGTTGCAAGGATCAATGATGTATATGTCGCGCAGCACTACATCGAACTCGCAAACGCTACTATTGCCAGCTTCGTCGGTGGAGGTATAGTTGATGTCGGTCACACCCAAGCAAGGCGTTATCGGTGGCGCAATATTATTTTCGACTAAAATAGCAGCGTCGTCTGTACAATTGTCTTCAAAAGTTGGTGGTGTCCAAGTAATGCTACCGTTTGTTTCATAGAAGGTGGTCGCGTTATTGATGACGATATTTTCTGGGCAATCCATGACGAGTGGCGCGTCGTCGTCTATGATGGTTACGCTGAACGAACAACTGTCTACATTTCCAGATGCGTCAGTGATGGTATACTTGATTTGGCTTTCGCCTTGCGGAAAAAACAACTCACTTAAAGTACCATCTCCTGAAGTCGCTAATGCGCCTGTGATCGTGAATTGAATAGCGGGATTCTTATCACAATCATCGGTCACATTTTGCAGTGCTAAGTTGACGACTGTTGCACCACAAACGTCTTCATCTGTCCCTTGCAAAATATCATTGGGGCAATTGAAGGTAGGTGCAGTTTCGTCAATGCCTGCTTCTATAATAACTGTCCCAAAATTAGTGGTACAAAAGTCATCTTCAGCAGCTTGTACGACGATTTCATAGCTAGCAGGTGAAAGATTGGAGAAGAGTGGATTTGGACTAAAAGTTACTCCGCCGTCGATGGAGTACAATAAGCTGGCATCTTCTAGCTCT
>CAYLPW010000060.1:0-21242 GCA_964385665.1 uncultured Saprospiraceae bacterium | reverse complement strand
TCATTGAAACCACCCTCTACCAATCGGAAATCACCGCTTGTATTTCTATTATTCGGGAAAAGATCGCCGTGGTGAATCGTACCAAAAATACGATCTGTTTCTTGACCCAAATACTCCATAATATCAATCTCTCCACTCAATGGCCATACCCCATATTTACCATCGCTATGGAACATCCAAAAGGCAGGCCAGATACCTTGTCCTTCTGGTACCTTGATGGAAGCTTCCATACGACCATACGTAAAGTCTTGTTTGTCTTTAGTGACGATACGAGAAGAAGTATAATCATAGCCAGCAAAGCTTTCTTGCTTAGCTGTAATCGTCAAAATACCGTCAGCTACGGTTGTGTTTTCCTCTCTGTAGTATTGCAATTCATTGTTTCCCCATCCACACAACTCAGGGCAACCATCTCCAATTTCAAACGTCCAATCTTCCAAATTCAGCTCTGTACCATTGAACTCATCTGCCCAAACTAATTCTGGACAAGCTGGTGGAATGTAACAAGCTCCGTTAAAGTACAGGTTGTCGACAAAGATCGTTTCCACGCCTGTACCACCATCAAATTTGAACTGGAAAATATCCGTGAAAGATAAGCCTTGATCGGTGAAGAAGGACAGCGGAATATCAAAACTATTCCAAACGCCCAATTCCAATACTAACTCAAAACTACGCTCGCCAGTACTCTGGCTGATTGGGAAAATATTGACGCGATCCAAGTCCTTTGACCACACATCGACGTGCAGATTCGTCAGTCCAGACACATCAATTGGATTCGCCAATTCGATGCCTTGATAGTTAAAATTGGCATATTTCAAGGCTTCTTCTCCTTCTTCAATCGTCACGATGCTGGCTTCTGTCGTTTGCGCCCAATCTGGGAAAAAGTTTGTGCCCTCTAATTGATCGTAGCGATCACTGAAAATAGCCACAGCCGTTTCACACTCTGGTGGACAAACAGCAGCGACACTTGGCGTATTTGGATCGCCAACTATCTGACAGTTGGTCATGCCCGTGTTTCCTTCTTGTGCGATATCGTCGAAGTAGTAAATAGACCCATCACCAAAATTGCCGAAGTCAAAAAAGACCACTATTTTCTGTAAACTCTTCGTATTCGCGTCGGTATCTGAGAAGTCAAAAGTGAGTTCTTCCCAAGTATTCGTTACCGTTGTCGTGGCATCTTTTTCGTTTGCAATGCCACCATCTGTTAGATTTTCTAATTTGAATTTAACGATAATACCAGCTTTCGGCGACCACACTTTCATTTTGAAGACTGAGCTAATGCTAAAGTCAATCGGCTCTTCCAGAGTTACAATAGCCCCTGCAAAGTCTGCCGCACCAGCTGTTTTGGTCATTTCAGCTACTTTGCTAGACGTATTGATACCTGAAGGGTCAGGATTGTCAATGACGACAGTGGGCGCACCACCAAATTCAATGAATGCATAGTCTATAAACTCACACTCAAAATCTACAGGAAAGACAATCGTGTTTGCTGCTATGCCTTCGCAAGCGATGACCGCATCGTTTCCTTCCTGAACGATGTCATCGAAGTAGTAAACTGAGCCATCACCAAAATTGCCGAAGTCAAAAAAGACGACAACTTTCTGTAAGCTTTTGCTGGCTGCATCTGTGTCAGAAAAATCAAAGGTTAACTCTTCCCACTCATTCGTCACTGTGGTCGTCGCATCTTTTTCGTTCGCAATGCCACCATCACTCAAATTCTCCAATTTGAATTTAACAATTATCCCAGCTTTCGGCGACCATACTTTCATTTTGAAAACCGAACTAACGCTAAAATCAATCGGGTCTTCTAAAGTCAAAAACGCGCCTGCAAAATCTGCCGCACCAGCTGTTTTGGTCAGCTCTGCTACTTTTGTTGAAGTGTTGATACCTGAAGCGTCAGGATTATCAATAATTGCAGTAGGCGCACCACCAAATTCTATAAATGCATAGTCTGTAAATTCACACTCAAAGTCGATTGGAAAATCCACTACATTAGTCGCCATTGGCTCATCGACCTCTTCTTCACAAGCAATCGTTGCAGTATTTCCTTCTTGAACAATATCATCGAAGTAGTAAACTGACCCATCACCAAAATTGCCAAAATCGAGAAAGACGATGACTTTTTGCAAGCTTTTGCCTGCTGCATCAGTATCTGAGAAATCAAAGGTCAGTTCTTCCCAAGTATTTGTTACTGTGGTCATTGCATCTTTCTCGTTGGCGATGCCACCGTCAATTAAGTTCTCTAATTTGAACTTAACGATAATTCCAGCTTTGGGCGACCACACTTTCATTTTAAAGACTGAACTCACTCCAAAATCAATCGGGTCAACTAAAGTCACGATCACACCAGCAAAATCAGCAGCATCTTGCACTTTGGTCAATTCCGCAACTTTGCTAGACGTATTGATACCTGAAGCATCAGGATTGTCTATCACTACTGTAGGCGCACCTCCAAATTCATTGAAGGCGTAGGTCGTAAATTCACACTCGAAGTCAATTGGGAAATCAACTACATTAGTCGCCATATCGCTACCGCCGCCATCATCTGGGTTTTCGCAAGCGATCATCATATCGTTGCCTTCCTGAACGATGTCATCGAAATAGTAAATTGCCCCATCACCCACTGCACCAAAATCAAAGAAGACAATTACCTTTTGCAAGCTCTTTCCCGCTGCATCAGTATCTGAAAAGTCAAAGGTCAATTCTTCCCACTCGTTCGTCACTGTGGTCATCGCATCTTGTTCATTGGCAATGCCACCATCAATTAAGTTCTCTAATTTGAACTTGACAATGATTCCAGCTTTTGGCGACCATACTTTCATCTTGAAGACCGAGCTGATACCAAAATCAATCGGGTCTTCTAGGGTCAAAATGACTCCCGCAAAGTCAGCAGCATCTTGCACTTTAGTCAGTTCTGCTACTTTGCTAGACATATTGATACCTGAAGCATCAGGATTGTCTATCACTACTGTAGGCGCACCTCCAAATTCATTGAAAGCATAGGTCGTAAATTCACACTCGAAGTCAATGGGAAAATCAACTACATTAGTTGCCGATTCCAATAGCAGTTGTACGTCATCCTCTTCTTGTTGCTGGAAGAAGTCAGTCTGCACAGCATAAAAAGCTGTAGCTGTTAAACTGGACGCGAGTAAAAAATAGAGTAAGGCGTTTTTCATAAGCCGCTTGATTGAATTGTTTGTGTCAGAATATATCCCGTTGGCATAGAGGGGTAAAGTCAGTAGATACTGATTTTCAACTAATTAGATTGCAATCGGGAATAATGGGAAGGAGAAAAGAGTGGGCATGGCTAGTGTACTTCATCTTTTCTAGAAAGCTATTGTTACATCCTCTTCGTTCATGGGAGACGCAATATTACAAGCTATTTGATTAAAATTATAAAATTCTTATAGGTATCTTGTCACTTTTACGGAACAACCACCCTATTTTTTAAAGTAGCGGTTGAAAATTTTTAGCCTATAATGACTTAAAAGATGCTCCCATTTGACAAATCTATATTTATCGCCTCATTGAAGCATGCCGTTTTAATTGCTGGGTTAGGTTTCTTAGCAATTTATTTAATTTGGGGCGAAATCATCATCGATGATTTGATTGGTATGTCCATGGTGATTCCATTGTTGGCATATATGATTCATATGATTCGATTGTTTAAGTAATATCTGGTATGAGCAACAGAAAAAGACATAAGAAAAAGAAAGGAAAGAAGTCAAGTCAGCAAAAGCCACCTTTATTGGCAGGAAAACTACCCATTTTAAAGTTTTTTGGACAGTTCTTGATCGGTATTGTATTGTTCTATTTACTCTACTATTCCAACTGGTACGAAGAAGGAATTCGAGATAGCTTGTTATCTTTTCAAGCTAGATTAGGGGGCGGACTCATCAACCTATTTGGTTATGGAACGACAATCACGAATGAAGTCATTGCAGGCAATGAATTTAGTATGTCTATTAAAAATGGCTGTGATGGATTGGAAGCGACGGCTATTTTTCTATCGGCTATACTGGCTTTCCCCATTGCCTTTCGCTTGAAAATTCCAGGTATACTTTTGGGGCTTATTGTCCTTTTCATAGCTAATCTAATCCGAATAGCAGGACTGTATGTAGTAGGAATTCACTGGAATAGTGCGTTTCAATTCTTCCATTTGCATGGTGGTTTAGTCCTATTTATGTTCTTTGCACTTATCTTGCTGTTGATCTGGGCAAATTGGGCATTTCAACAAGAACAAAAGTATGCGACAACTACCGCTTAAAGCGATTTTCCTACGCTATCTTTTACCTTTTGTGGGGATCTATTTAGTACTTTTGGGCATTGGCTATCTCCCACCTGTGCGAGCAGCGATCAAAAATACGGTACGCACACAGACGGGTAATGTACTGACAAGCTTACTACCAGATGCCCTTTTCATCAGTGACCCCAATCGGATAGCACAAGAAGAAGACCCTGCACAAATCACTTTGGCATATGGCAACCGAGCAGCTATCACACAAGCCGTCCGTCAGTCTGGTGCAGTCGGTATGGACGTCCGTACGATCAATTATGCAGTCGATCCAACGTTTTTAATGGGTACATTTTTCTTTATCAGTTTGTTGCTTATCTCACCAGTCTCTTGGAAGCGAAAAGGAATCAGTTTGTTGATTGGTGGAGCTATTCTTTATTTGCTCAACTGCCTACTCATCTATGTGTTTGCGATACAAAAAATAGCGAATGCCGATATGGGAATTTACGAATTATCGTCCGCTAAACTAGAGTGGTACAAAGGTTTAGGAGATGTGCTGAACAACGCTAATGTATTTGTAATTCCCTTAATTGTTTGGGGATTGGTGACGTTTCGAGTCGGTGATTTACGTAGTTTGATGCGTAGTTTGAAGACGAACGATATAAGCAACTAAACCCAATATATTGATGAACTTTCATCTTATACTATGATTCCATTTCGCACCACCTTAGCTGTTCCCAACTACGATTTTCACCTAACTTACGAAGATCAAATTGCGCTACTTGGCTCTTGTTTTGCCGAGAATATAGGTACTAAATTGCAGGCAGCCAGCTTGCCTACGCTTGTCAATCCGTTCGGTATCGTATACAATCCCATCAGTTTAGCGCAGCATGTAAGTCGAGTACTCAATACGGAGAAAGTAACCGAGGATACCTTCTTTTTTGACGGTTCACTCTGGCGGAGTCATCTTCATCACAGTCAATTTGCCAACGATGATTTACAGCAATTAGAAAACGATGTCCGAGCAGCTGACGGGCAACTGAAACACTTTTTAGACTGTGGAAAATGTTTGTTTCTGACATTCGGCTCGGCTTACGTTTATCATCATATAGAATGGGATGGTATCGTGGCGAACTGCCATAAACTGCCTGCCAAGGTTTTTAAAAAGCGTCGTCTATCAGTAAGCGAAATCACTACTATCTATGAGCCATTGCTGCAACAACTGCGAGAACAGCAGCCAGAACTACACGTGGTGTTTAGTGTGAGTCCGGTGCGACATATTCGAGATGGCTTGTTGAATAATCAGCGATCGAAAGCGGTGTTGCTTCTGGCAGTGGAACAATTATGTGAGCAATTTAGCTTCGCGCATTATTTTCCAGCCTATGAGTGGTTGTTGGACGATTTGCGCGATTATCGTTTCTACGATCAAGACTTAATTCATCCTTCAGAGATGGCGGTCGATTATATTTGGTCGCAATTTCAAAATGCTTTTTTCAATGAGCAAACAAAAGCTATTCATCAACGAATTGGTCAACTCCAAAAGGCACTCGCCCATCGTCCTTTTCAATCAGAGAGTACAGCGCATCAGCAATTTTTGAAAAAGCAACTAGATAAAGTTCTACAGTTGCATAAAGAGTTCTCATTTTTAGATTTGTCCTCTTTACAGGCAGGTTTTGAAAGACAGCTCACCAATGGTGAGTCATATACATAGCAACTATATGAAATCGACAACATATAGGCGATGGACAAGTATAGCTGATAGTGTACTAGGAACGTTGAACAGGTAATACCAATTTCAACAACCAATTACGTATATCGACCGATTCTTTTGAGTCTACTCATTGTTGAATAAGGCAAACGCGTCAAAAATAGGTGATGTGAGATAGCCATTTGCAGACACATTCCAGTAGCTTCAAATGGCTTTAAATAAGGTCGAAAATTAATAGACGACGAATCGCTCTTTTACACTACCATTCGTTCAATATTGGTCACCAAAATATCTGTGGCGCCTAGCTCGTTCAACGGCTGAACAGCTTTCCAAAAATCGGCTTCACTTAATACGGCATGAATTGCTACCCACTTTTCGTCTGCCAATGGCATCACGGTAGGGCTTTTGACACCAGGTAGAAGATCAATCACTGCCTCTAGCTTGGTTGTTGGTGCATTTAGCATAACATATTTTTTGTCCTTGGCGTTCATGACGGTATCTATACGAAATAATAGTTCATTCAACAGTTGCTGCTGTGGTGCTGCTAGCTTTTCTGTCGCGATCAAGACCGCTTCCGACTTCATCAGTGTTTCTACTTCCTTCAAGCCATTGCTACGCAGCGTTCCACCTGTACTTACAATGTCAAAAATTCCATCTGCCAGACCAATGTTGGGTGCAATTTCTACCGAGCCACTGATCTCATGCACAGCTACTTGAACCCCAGCTTCGTCTAAGTACTTTTGTAGAATAACAGGATAAGAAGTGGCGATTTCTTTACCTTGAAAAAATTGGATGCCAGGATAGTCGATGCTTTTAGGGATGGCAAGAGACAAGCGACACTTTGAAAAGCCTAATCGCTTGATAGTCTGTACATTATCAGCCTTTTCTTCGACGACATTCTCCCCCAAAATACCAATATCGGCAATGCCATCTTCCACATATTGAGGAATATCATCGTCTCGCAATAACAATAAGTCTAGGGGAAACGTGTGCGAGCTACTCATTAAGCTACGCTTTCCAATACTATATTTGATCCCACATTCTTGAAGTAAATTGTTAGTCTGCTCACTTAGACGACCAGATTTTTGGATGGCAATTCTCAGGCGATTCTCATTCATATTGCTAATTTTGGCGCAAAAGTAAAAAGGCTTTGGCAGGAATGAGTAGTCTAGCCATCATTCTTTTGTCTCAGTTTACGTTCTACATATTCGTTTCCTATTTTCTAATCACCAATTATCTACTATGCAACCGTTTCATTTAGCCTTTCCAGTTCATGATTTAGAACAAACACGCACCTTTTACGAAGACTTACTCGGCTGTGGTGTCGGACGAACTTCGGATCGTTGGATTGATTTCAATTTTTGGGGCAATCAAATTACCGCGCACCTCGTCGATCCAGAAGATGACGAAGCGACTACCAATGCCGTTGATGGACACGATGTGCCAGTCAAGCACTTTGGGGCAATATTAGAAATGGAAGAATGGGAGGCATTAGCGCAAAAACTACGCGACCACGGCATGGACTTCATCATTGAACCCTATGTGCGTTTCAAAGGTGAAGTAGGCGAACAGGCAACTATGTTCTTTTTAGACCCAAGCGGCAATGCGATTGAGTTTAAGTCGTTTCAGAACTTTGATCAAATCTTTGCAACTTGAATGAACAGCTAGTTGTTTCCCTGTCTGTTGTCAGTTTATTCAAATTGTCTGATAACTCATGAATATCAAACATAAAAAGCCTCTATGAAAATATACGGTATCGTCTTCCTTCAACTTTTCCTTTTCTCTCTGCTACCTGCTCAATCAGAGCGTAGCTACCTGCGAGAAGGCGACAGCAACTACAACAACGGCGAGTATGAAAGTGCCGAAGAAAGTTATCGACGAGCTTTGGAGAAAAAAGGAAATGGCACGACTGTATACAACTTAGGCAATTCGCTTTATAAACAACAACGCCTCGAAGAAGCTGCCAAGTCGTACGAACGCGCCCTCTCCAACTCTGATGATCCAGATGTCAATGCACATGCGTACCACAACCTAGGCAATACGTACTTTGAAATGAAAGACTTCGAGAAGAGTGTGGAAGCCTACAAAAACTCCTTGCGTTTAGACCCAAAAGATATAGAAACGAAGTACAACTTAGCTCAAGCACAACGTCAGCTGCAAATTCAACAGCAGCAGCAGCAGCAGCAACAACAAAATCAAGACCAAGAACAACAAGAACAGAACGAAGAGCAGAATCAAGAGCAAGAGCAGCAAGGCAATCAGCAGCAAGACCAGCAACAACAACAGCAGCAAAACCAAGATCAGCAAGGTGGACAACAAGAACAGCAGCGTGACTTGAGTAAGGAAGAAGCTGAAGAACTATTGCGCATTGCGGAAGAAGAAGAGCAGAAAGTACAAGGTAAGATGAAGCAGGGCGAGAAAAAGCCGTCGAAGTCAAAAAAGGATTGGTAATTTTTAGCGGTAGAATTGGTGAAGCTGTTTGAATTGATGAAATTGGAAAATCGTGCTGTATAGTCAATTTCACCAATTATTTCAATTATCCCGATTGTAGCAGTTCCTCAACAAAAAAACATGATTGCAAAAATTGGTATTATCAATATCTCGGATCGCGCGAGTAAAGGCATCTACGAAGACTTACCAGGAAAGGCAGTAGTGGATACCATGAACGACTATCTAGAGTCAGAGTGGATGCCAGAGTATGCTGTCATTCCTGACGAGCAAGATCAAATCGAAGCGATGTTGATTCAAATGGCGGATGAACAAGGCTGTTCCTTGATTGTCACGACAGGTGGTACTGGTCCTGCTGTGCGCGATGTAACGCCTGAAGCGACCGAAGCTGTCTGTCAAAAGATGATGCCAGGATTTGGGGAGCTGATGCGACAGGAAAGCTTAAAGTATGTACCAACGGCCATCCTATCGCGCCAAACAGCAGGCATTCGAAATCAAACATTGATTGTCAATTTGCCTGGCAAACCAAAAGCCATCCGTGAATGTCTAGACGCCGTTTTTCCAGCGATTCCGTATTGTATTGACCTGATTGGCGGGGCGTACTTGAAGACAGATGAGCGAGTGATTAAAGCGTTTCGTCCGCGAAATTAAATAGGAGAAAACTATCGGATTGTCGAAGGTTGCATCTTTGATACTATATGCTCATTTGAAAAGTATACTTGTTAGATGAGCGTAAGTTTCATTGAAGGTACACGTATCCGCCCGAGGCGTGAACCTTCGACGACTGGGATGCATCCATAATAAAAGCATACGATTGAAATCGTACGCATCAGCCGCTATACTTCGCATACACCCCATCAATGGCTTTCGCCAGTTTGTGATCCTTCTCTGTAATCGCGCCGTCAGCGTCATGCGTATTTAAGGAAATCTCTACTTTGTTGTAGACATTGCTCCAATTCGGATGATGCGCGTGTGCTTCGGCATGAAAAGCTACCTCTGTCATAAAGGCAAAAGCTGCTTTGAAATCTTTAAACTGAAAAGTTGCACAGAGTCCTTTCTCTTCTTCTGTCCACTTCATAATGAATAGTTGATATTGTTGCCCCGCAACTTGCCGTTGCTGGACAACTTCATAATTTTACAATTTTATCAATCCTTTCGACCACGACTGCGCCCGCGTCCACGTCCACGCGGTTTGCTACTTTTTCCACCTTTGTGTTTGTGGTGGCTCTTTGCACTAGTCGAAGGACTCTTCTTGCTTTTTCGTCGATTGGAGTTAGCTAGCGTATCTAGTGACGTATCCGCAGACAGCACCAATTCTCCATCGGATAAATCTTCCAAATCCTGAATAATTGTATCATCACTGACATAATGCTCCCGATTCCATGTTTTGTACGCCATCTTCATGTAATTGCCAATGACTTCGGTAAATCCGTCTCGAATTTCGCCAGGTTCCATCTCTCGAGCTTTTTTAATCAGCGTCTGTACATGATGACCATAGTGACGGAATCGCGTTTCGGTCTCTGTGTACCCTATTTGATCTGGCTTTTTCTGCTCATCTTCGGGCGTTGGTTTCACACCACCTGGAGGCATTACATCTAAATCATAACCACCGATGCGGAATACATGACGCCATAGACGATCTTTGAAATCTTCTAAGTTCTTGCTTTGCGGCGACATTTGCAACATCAAATCCACGATCTGCTCCATGTATACTTGACGCTCTTCATCGTCTTCGATAGTTTTGCCGTGGCGAATCAATTTCTGTACATTACGACCATATTCGGGAATGATGAGTAACGGACGTTCCGAGTTGTACTCTAGTTCTTCGACGTGTTCGATAGTAGGTTCTATTCTACCCATTTTTTATAGTTAACTTTATGCGTTTGATATAGCTGAATAACGAGTTACAGTACTAGTTATCAGTTCATGTATTTATTCAATAAATCTTCAATTTCCTTGATACCAGCAATAGCACATGCTGTTCGAGAAAGGAAGGCTGTTGATCGAAGCCAATCGTTTTATTTCGGTATGCAGTCAATGAAACAACGCTGTCTTCAATCGTATCACAAATGGAGTAAATAAGTAGTTTATCACTCTGCAATCAATGGATCGCTTGTAATACTCGATGGGACGAAATAACAATGATTAATTGCTTTCGTGTGTCAAATGTAACGCTTTTTTGATAGGAAGGTTCTCATTAGAGAAAATATTTTAGACATACTCTTATCAAAGCCATCAAAAAGTAAAGTATTCATTGCATATAGTTTACTTTTTGATGGTTCTAACGGCAAGCAGGTATGCCTGACTGCTCGACACTTTTACTCATCTACTTATGGTGTTGATAGAGAGCGGATAGGTCATTATTCCTTTTTCACTAATCACTTCTACATAATAGATGCCGTCTACTATAGTAGACACATTTGGAGTCCATTGTACGTGTCCTCTTTTGTACTGCTTCGAGGCAGCGACATATACATTTCTGCCTTGTACATCTACTAAACGCCAGGCTAGATGTGCATCTGTCTTCAGATCTGCTTTGACATTCAACTGTCCATCCTGATAATGAACCGTCCACTGCTCAAGCAATTTTTCCCGTGTTCGATTCTCAATCTCGTCGTCATTTGCTTCTTCTATAGGCAAGATAGTAAAACTAGAATCAGGCGTCACTGCTTGCAATCCAACTGCTTTTCCTTCTTCCTCAAATGTATACAACTGAACTGACTGCCCGCGCCACTCACGCAGATTGATCTGATAGGTAGCCAATGGATAAACTGCTCCACTTCTCCTCAATTCTAAACGAAATGGTCGGCTAGGTAGCGAGTGGAACGCCCCATTTCGCCGCAACTCCACTTGTTCGTATTGTAGTTGTCCATCTATCCACACATCGACTGCTCCCAACTCGGTAGCTGTTTGCGCAAAACCTACTTCCACGCTATTGACACGCACAAAATCAGGGACATTTGGAACAACTTGAGGAACGATAGTGGTACTAGATTCAGGCTGATGTAGGAAAAGAATATAACCCAAATCACTCTCCATCATTACAGTTACAACTGAAAAAACATCTTCTACGGATCGACTGTTGAAAGGTGCAATCCCTATATCTACAAATTCGTGTTTAGGCGTTCCTATAAATTCGGTTGCCGCCTTAAAAACAAAGTCATCTACAATCAATTCGTCTTCTAAATAAACGTCAAAACGTTGTCGAGGAGCATTCTGTATGAGCTGTAGTCTGGCCTGTCCATAGTCGCTAGGCAATGGGAGTCGTTCCAATGGAAAGGATTGTCCATTGTATAGCATAGCATAGGTTTGCAGTTGTTCGTTATCTTGCTCTCGAACTATGGAAGTGAATAGCACGACTGATTTTTCCTTCCAAAAACCCAATGCCACTCGATGTCGTACGATCGCTTCGCCCAATGCTCCCTGAAGGACAAATTCAAAGGTATCACTAGGAATACTCATATACTCACTGAACGCCCCATAGCGTAATTCTTCGATGACAGTCTTCTCTTCGCTGAGCATGCGAACTGTAGGAGTACTCGGCTCTGCGTGTACGAATGTCATACCTACATGTCTGTCGGCAGTTGAGCTGAATTGATGATCGCGATGAGTAGATAGCTGAACCGATTCAGGACTACCGCTTAGCAAGAATAAATAGTTACCTTCACTTACTGTTATCTCAAATGTGGCAATAGCGTTTGCTACATCATTACTCACTGCAGGGACTACTTGAACAGTCCATTGTCCGTCAGGCAATAAGAAGAAAGGAGTCCCTTCTCGAAAAGAAATATCTTTAAACTGAGGATTCCCTTCTATGTAAAGGTCAATACTTTCTGCTGGAATGTTGTGTATGAACTGTACCATAGCAGCTTGCGCACTAGTACTCATTAGATAGCACATCGTGACGATGTATAATGTTCTCATGTATCAATAGTCTTATCTAAAGTATGTAATGGAGAAATGTGCGGTAATCGTACTTGGGAGAAGTGGAAAATCAAAAATACCGTTAATCCTTATGAAGACTTATTGGATAGATCATGTATTAGGGAAAGGTACTATATGAGAAAGAAACGGTAAGTTTTGATAGAAACAATATAACTCGTGACGTAACAAGTCGCTATCTTGACAATAACTATCACTACCTTTCACGTTTATTGACTAACTACTTTAAGTGCTTTTATGCAAACCTACTACGAGCTACTAGATATTCCTGTGCATGCAGCGAAGCCCGAAATCAGACGTGCTTACATTGAGAAGTGCAAAACATTTCATCCTGATCTGCATGAGGGTGCAGAATGGGCGCAAGAACGCTTGCAGCATATCAATGAAGCCTATCGTACCCTATCTGATGCCTTTCTTCGTCAGCAATATGATGCTACTCTTTTAAATCTCAATCCATCTTCTGAAACTATTGATTCGCCTATTGTAGTCGAGCCTTCTATAGCAACTAAGCCAAGTAAGCCAGCACCCTCTTCGATCAAAGGAAAACACATTATTCGATTGTTGGGTGGCACACTTGCTGTTCTGCTTTGGTCGGCTGTTCTTATTGTCCGAAATGTATCAACCACACCTGATCCAACTACTTTGGAGCGTCAAGCGATAGCAGAAGAACAAGCTCGGTTTCAGGCATTTTGTGAGCGTCATCCTAAATTGATTAAGAAGTCAGAATACTTTTTGGTCATGAATGCTACTCCGCCTATTGGTTTTACCTTCGCACTCGAACGCTTATTGGCGACAGGTGACACTACCAGCTTAAGACAAAAGATAGCTGACTTGAAAGCGACATTGTAGCATACCGAATTTACAAGAATCAGAACAAGTATTTCGTCCTATACATTTTCAGACATCCGCTATTATTATTGAAGTAATGTTTCTCATCCCTTATCTCCTTCCCCCTAAACTTTAATCTTTTTTCAGTTGCTTTTTTGACGTTCATGAAACGTCCATGATTGAACGGTCGTTGAACCATAAAAAGCAGAGACTATTCAATCGTAGTAACCTCCATATTACTGTCGAGGAAAAATTAAAATAGACTTATGAAACATATTCTACTCTATGTCTTCTTTTTCTTGTTTCAGATGACGCTCTTCGGTCAAGGCAAAGATATTTATCTCACCAATGCTTCTTTTGAAGGGGAAGCTAGTGATGCAACCGTACCTGTTGGTTGGTTCGCGTGTGCACCTGGAACGACTCCAGACATTTTGCCCGGTCCTTGGGGTGTCTATCAGGAAGCTACTGAAGGGGAAACATTTATCGGACTCATTACGCGCAGTGATGGCTCATTTGAAAGTATTGGACAGCGACTATCTTCACCATTGAAGCAAACTGAATGTTATTCCTTTTCTATGGACTTAGCGTACTCCAATACTTATGCAGGCTACAATCGACCAATAAAAGTACGTGTGTGGGCTGGAAAAAAGAAAGGTGAAAAAAGGCAACTGATAGCAGAATCTACG
This sequence comes from uncultured Saprospiraceae bacterium, assembly GCA_964385665.1. Lineage (GTDB taxonomy): Bacteria > Bacteroidota > Bacteroidia > Chitinophagales > Saprospiraceae > JAAUTG01. The sequence goes on along the minus strand of CAYLPW010000060.1, from coordinate 7,399 downwards.
GCAATAGACGATATTGACTGGGCTACGCACAACTTCCAGTTTACCGCCAAAGAAAATTACTTCTATATCATAATTGAAGCCTTTTATCAGGAGGGACGTTTTTCGCATCAGGGGAATATTTTGATTGATAATTTTTCTGCGCTCAAGTGGTGTACAAGGGCATGAACGCACAGAGATCAACCGATGGTATAACTCAGTCTTCCTCTACTTGAACTCCTCACAAAAGCGTATACTTGCAGCGAAAATAAACACTGCTACGCATGTCTGTACATAAAAAAAAGATCAAAAAAGTAACGACCAATAGCCTGCGCCAACTGAAAGAGCGAGGAGAAAAGATTGCAATGCTCACCGCTTACGACTACTCCATGGCTCGTATTCTAGATGCTGCTGGTATAGACGTCCTGCTGGTGGGCGACTCTGCTAGTAATGTAATGGCTGGGCATGAGACGACGCTTCCCATCACATTGGATCAAATGATTTATCATGCCTCGTCGGTTGTTCGAGCGGTAGAACGAGCATTAGTAATTGTCGATTTGCCATTTGGCTCTTACCAAGGCAACTCAAAAATCGCTTTAGAGTCCACCATCCGAATTATGAAAGAATCAGGCGCACACGCTGTCAAGTTAGAGGGGGGTCGTGAAATTAAAGAATCAGTGGAGCGTATTCTTTCTGCTGGTGTGCCCGTCATGGGTCATTTAGGATTGACACCGCAATCTATCTACAAATTTGGGACGTATACCGTACGTGCTAAGGAAGAAGCAGAAGCGCAGGAACTCATTGAAAACGCAACGCTACTAGAAGAGCTAGGTTGCTTTGGCATTGTGTTGGAGAAGATTCCAGCAAAACTCACTCGGCAGGTTTCTGAAATTTTGAGCATCCCTACGATCGGTATTGGTGGTGGCGTCCATGCAGACGGTCAGGTACTTGTGACTCATGATCTACTTGGCATCACCAAAGACTTTCATCCTCGATTTTTGCGTCGTTATCTCAATCTGTTCGATGATATTCGAGCAGCTACAGAAAGTTATATTAAAGATGTGAAGAATAAAGAATTTCCCAACGAACAGGAGCAGTATTAGTAAAGGAGGTAAAAGAAAATGGCTAATTCAAAATCAGTCAAATTAGCCATCTTTCTGTAGCCATCTTTTTGTAGCGACTTAGGCTGTCTTTTTCTTACTTTTCTTTTTCTTGTTCTGCTGCTGATGTCTTGGATGATACAACATCACTGTTTCTTTTAAGTACTCCTTGTCCATATGCGCATAGATTTCTGTGGTAGTCACGGTTTCGTGTCCCAACATATCTTGTACGGCTCTCAAATTCGCTCCGCCTTCGGTCAGGTGTGTGGCAAACGAATGTCGAATTGTGTGTGGACTTACATTTTTCTCTACCCCAGCCTGTGCAGTAGCATCTTTAACGATCTTGAAGGCCATCACGCGAGTCATTTTTGACCCTCTATGATTCAAGAACAAGATATTAGCAGATTCAGGCTGAATATTCTGTTGCAAATTGCGCACTTGCTCGATGTACCGCTCAATAGCATGAACTGCGTCCTCACCGATAGGTACCATCCGCTCCTTGTTGTTCTTCCCAATGATACGTACAAAGCCTGTATCTAAAAACAAATCAGTTAAGCGCAAGCTAATCAACTCACTGACTCGAAGTCCTGTTGCATACATAGTTTCGAGCATTGCACGATTCCGAATGCCGTAAGTAGATGTCAAATCAAAAGACTCTAACATTTTTTCTACTTCTTCTACAGAAAGAACCTCAGGAATTTTGCGCTCTAGACGTGGACGCTTTAAGAAAGCAGTAGGGTCATGATCGATGACATCCTCTACTAATAGATACTTGTAAAAAGCACGAACACCTGATATGATACGTGTTTGAGAGTTGGCGACTAAGTTAGAATCGGCAATCCAGTTCACAAAATCCTCCAGTTGTTCTCTAGCCACTTCTTCAGGCTTCGCCTTAATTTTCTTTTCTTCTAAATACTGTAGTAGCTTACGTGTATCCCGCATATAGGCATCCACTGTGTTTTCTGAGAATGATCGCTCAACTTTTAAATAGGAGCGGTAATCATCCATTTTTTTTTGCCAATCGTCCAATTTTAGTATATATTTTAGTTAACAAATAGGTCAGGTTATTTTAACAACAAATTTACACAAAAAGAGAGTTATATAATAATTTTATGAAAAATATTGTTATGAGATAGTACAATAATGCTCAAATATAGGTAAAAAATGTAACCATTTCATAAAATATCGTTATGTCAATGACACATTCATAGAAAGAAAATATGGAAATGAATATTGTTAAGCATGTCCAATAAACGTCGCATTCAGTAACTTATTCATTCTTTAGTATGTATATACCAGAATTCTAAAAATAATCTCCATCAGAAAGACAGCAGCTTGAAACGTCTATTTTGTACACTTAGCATTATACTTTGTTTGACTTGCATTCATTTAACTGCACAAGTTGAACCCAATCCTCTCGAAGTCAGCTTTTCGATGTCAGGAGGCTTCTATCATACACCTATCCAAGTGAGTCTCTCTACTAATGATAACACCACTATTTACTATACTACTGACGGTTCTACTCCATCTACGAAAAACAAACGGTATCAATCTCCTATTACTATACAACAGTCTACTGTCCTTCGAGCTATTGCCGTCACAAAACTACAAGAAAGTAGCTTATTCGGTGAATCTTATTTTATTGGAGAACCTGAAAGTACATTTCCTGTCGTCTCCATAGCTATAGATCCGTGGCGATTATTCGATCCTGATTATGGTTTATTCATGGAAGGTCGGCATGCAGTAGATTCTATTTGGTCAAAACCAGGTGCTAACTTTTGGTCGCGCAAAGAGTATCCCATGCACTGCGAAATCTATGAAACAAATGGTGAGTGTGTATTTAACAGCGAAGCTGGATTTAGAATATTTGGTGGATTTAGCCGTCTCTTTCCTCAAAAGTCAATGACTATCGTCGCTCGTGATCGATACGGTAAAAAACGAATTAAGTATCCACTGTTTGGTGAAGAAGGGGAAGACGAGTTTAAATTCATTGTACTTCGCAATTCTGGCAGTGACTTCGGTAAGACCCATTTTAGAGATGGACTAATGACTAGTTTGGTTGAAGGTTGGGATATCGAAAAGCAAGACTTTCGTTCAGCACACGTCTATATCAACGGCGATTATTGGGGCATCTACAATATGCGAGAAAAAGTCAACCGTCACTTTTTAAAACACTACCACGATCAGAAAAAAGACAGTATTGACTTGATGGAGCATCAAGGTATCGTGAAGCTAGGAAGTAGTAAGCACTACGAAGACATGCTGTACTTTCTACGCCGAAATCCTATTTCTGTAGATGACAACATCGACTATTTAGAGACGCAAATGGAGCTCAATAACTTCATGGATTATCAGATCGCACAAATCTATTTTGATAATCAAGATGCCGGTGGCAACATCAAATATTGGCGACCACAAGCAGCAAGCGGTCGATGGAGATGGATTTTATTTGATACTGATTGGGGATTTGGGCTAAACGATGCGTCTGCATATACAAACAACAGTCTCCATTTTCATACCGAAGCCGATGGTCCAAGCTGGCCTAATCCACCTTGGACAACATTTATACTGCGTAAGCTGCTCGAAAATGACTCCTTTGAGCAAGCGTTCATCAACCGCTTTGCCGATCATTTGAATACTAGTTTTGAGGAAGAAACAGTACAAGAAAAGATAGATGCTCTTTATGTCAGTATGCAGCCTGAGATTGATCGGCAGCTCATGCGTTGGAACTTGAAGCGTAGCGATTGGGAACGACATGTAAAACGATTGTATCAGTTCGCAGCGGATCGTCCAGCATTAGTACGTATGCACTTGATGGACAAATTCAATACTGGTGCACAGACTGGTGTGCAGCTAGAAAGTACAGAAGGTGGACATATTCTGCTGAACAATCACCTCTCCGTAGAGTCGCTTTTTCAAGGTATTTACTTTAAGCATATTCCAATTACTGTAGAAGCTGTTCCGAATTATGGATATCGCTTTTCGCATTGGCAGGGACTACCCTTACAATATCAGGATAACCAAACTATTCCTACGCAACTAACATTGCCTCTCGACCTACAGACCGTCGATCTTAAAGCTGTTTTTGAACCGTATGCTCACCCAATGTCTGGGCAGTTGGTCATCAACGAAATTAGTGCCAATAACAAAGCTTCTGGTGACTGGATAGAGCTATTCAATCGAAGTAAGGAATCTATTTCTTTAGCTAATTGGATTTTGACGGATCAAAAAAATGAATTTCGATTGCCTAATGTAGTCATCCAACCACACGATTATTTGGTCATCTGTGAAGACTCTGCCAAGTTCTTTCAAACTTTTCCAATGTCATACAACATTGTTAATGGCTTAACTTTTGGTATTAACAAGCACCAAGAACGCATTCAGCTTTTTGATCCTTTGGGTGCGATAGTAGACAGCCTACAGTACGAACTACCACCTCGCGATTCTGTATTCACCCTTTCTCTACTCCTCCCCCATTTAGACAATGCTAACATTGAAAACTGGCGTCTGCAAAAAGGCAGTGGTACACCTAATGCTGGCAACCCCTACTATATCGAAAGCAGTATTCGACAGGAACAGGAATTGTGGTTGCGTATGGGTATGGCGGCAAGTACTATTCTGTTAAGTTTGTTGCTGCTGTTCGTCCGCAATCATTGGAAGAAGCAGCAGTATTATGAATAGAATCACGTCGCAACTAGCTGTTTACCTTCAAGTTGCGACATGACTTTAATCGGGATACTACTTCAGCTCGATAGTCTTGTAGTAAAACTCATCATCGACAAGTGCTCGAAAAGTATACGTTCCTGATGCCAATTGATCTAGATTAAATTGCTTCACCACATGATCTGTCATTTTTTCTTCTAATGTATAAATAACTGTTGTGCCATCCAATATTTCCAGACGAGTAGCGACCGCTTGTTCTTGCTCTGTCAGCTGAAAAGTAAACATTCTGTTCGCATAGTTCATTTTAGGAGCAATCTTCTCTTGACGCGTCATAGCATAAATAGATATGTTGCTATTTTCGATCAAAATGGGTTGCATGACATTCAGTGTAGTATGCTTAATGTATAAGGCATATTGTCCGTCTTCTAACCGCTCTACGTTGAGCTGCTTTCCAAAAGAGCGTCTGTTCGTAACCATTCTACTGTAAATCACATGTCCTTGAGCATCGACTAGTTCGATATAGGTTGTTTTGCCTTCTAGATTGCTCAGAAAAACATCTACTGCTTGATTGGTTTCTGCTGCCTTGACCTTTACGATGGGTTTAGCCTGTGTAAAAGAAGCAACAAGACAGAATGCTAGCGTTGCTAATAATGATGATAAATTTTTCATAATACTGTTCGTTTTAGTGGTGAATAGATAAGTAAAAGCTCAGCAATGAAGTGTCAACACCTACCCAGAATACACTGCAAGTATAAAATGGTCAGGTGAATCCAATAGCCGTTGGAAGAAATTCAAAAGTGGGTAAGTTGTATTTTACCATTTCCCTAAACTTCAACTGACACCCTTACATGAACTTGCTTAATCAATAAATTCTATAAAAAAGTAAATTATAAATGAGTAAAATGTTTTATTGGCTAATAAATTGACTTTCAATAACTTAATATTGGAATAGCGTAATTAACCTAACGATTGAATACCTGCCGCAAGTTGGGGAAGAAAACTCAGAAAGTCCAGTTGAATCAAAAAGGTCGAGAAGAAGTGTGGTGAGCCGAAAAAGAGAAACGGAATATAATTTTTTCAATAGGTAGATTAACTTGACGAATCATTTTTGCAAAAAAGAAGTCTGCCATCATAAATTTTCACTCAGCAAAAGTTAAATTCTAAAAAAAAATGGGGCTAGACCTCTCGAACGATACACAGTAGCCCTTCCAACTACACAGAAATGATTCGCTTGTCTATTATTTCTTTCATTTTATCGAAATGTATAGATGAAGTACTGTCTTTTTTGCGTTTTATACGTTATATATACAGCTCCTGAAATAGAAGATTTATTACGAAAAAAACGCTTCCCAAGCATGGAACATAAAGACAAAAATGTAGCAGCGGTACTCGCCTTCTTTTTAGGTACATTTGGAGTACACCGTTTCTATCTAGGTCAAATTTGGTTAGGTATTCTGCACTGTATTTTTATGGCAACTACGATCCCAACAATTGTAGGTTTTATAGACGCAATGGTGCTGTTGTCGATGGACAAAGAACGGTTTGAGGAAAAGTACAATCGCAAGAAAGACAAACGCAAGTCTAGAAAGCGAAAATATGAGCGCGACTACGAAGAGGATGACTACTACGAGGAAGAAAGGGAAAGAGGAGATCGGCGCAGAGACCGTGATCGTTACGAGGACAAATTCGAGCGTCGTCGCTACAGCCGAGAGCGAGAGATAGAGTCGTGGGAACGTCGCCAACGCCGCAGAGAGCGGGAGGCTTCTCGTCAACGTAGAGATGATGAACGTCAACAGGAGCGTCGTCAGCGTCGTGAAGAAGTACAAAAGATGAATACATTCCGTTCGGAAGGTATCCGTCGGTTCAAAGAGTTTGACTACGATGGTGCGATTGAGTGCTTTGAGCGCGTTTTGGATCTGGACAATACAGATGTAGCAGCACATTTCAATTTGGCTTGTGCACATTCTTTGAACGAAGAAGTGGAAGGGAGTTTAGATCATTTGGACAAAGCAGTCAAAAATGGATTCGATGATTTTCAGAAAATTAGAAGTCACGATGCGCTAGCTTATGTTCGCATTCAGCCAGAATTCGATCAGTTTGTGGAGCGTGGATTTCGCTTGACAGATGAAGCACCCGAACCACAAAAAGCGGCAGAAGATGCGTTTGTTCCGAGTCCTCCACCACGTGTAGAAGCACCGAAGGACGACCTGTTACAATCGCAGCCCGATTTGCTTGATCAGTTGCAGAAATTAGGGGAATTAAAAGAAAGAGGATTGTTGACGGAGGAGCAATTCACAAGTGCTAAGCGCAAACTATTGGATTAATAGTGAGAAACGCTCAATCTACCTCTCGACTCCTCCTATCCACTTCCTTCAAAATAGTCGGCATCCGAAACTCGCCATGCATAGAATGTATAAACACTGCTGCTTTGTCTATATCTATTCCCATAGCGGTCACAAAGAGTGGTTTTTGACTATTGCCTCGATGGACAGATCGTTTTTGATGCATCAAATCCACAAAATTATTTTTAGCGACGCCTACTACGGGAACTTCACCTTTTAAAGCCTTAAACAAATAGCCCCCCAAACCTAATTTTCCTTCATCACTTAGCACTACATAACCATCTACGACGATTATATCTGTCGCCGTATTCAACTCCA
>CAYLPW010000059.1:0-21284 GCA_964385665.1 uncultured Saprospiraceae bacterium | reverse complement strand
ATTCAGGAAGTCTCCTAAGAACGTGACGCTTGAATGTCTAAGAAAACAGCATAAGTAGTATTCAATCACTTCGATGTTCTACAATAGCGTAACCAATACCGCCACATAATGACAAACGCTCCCTGCCAGCACAAACAGATGCCAAATCGCATGATTGTACGGTAATTTTTCCCATAAAAAGAAGACGACACCCAGACTGTACAAACCACCACCGACTAACAATAAGGTTAAACAGCTGGTAGGCATTTCAAACAAAAGAGAGCGACCGAATAGAACAACCAACCAGCCCATCGCTACGTAGAGCAAGGTGGAAATGAGCGGATAGCGAGCAGCAAACAAAATCTTAAAAATTGTTCCTGCTAGAGCAATACCCCAAACGGTGGTCAAAAGCGCAATACCAGTACCATTAAAGTGATAAACCAATATAAACGGCGTGTAACTACCAGCAATCATCAGATAAATACTGATATGGTCAAGAATCCGAAAAAATTCCTTCGCACGAGGATGCGTAACGCCATGATAAATAGCTGAACTGCCATAGACCATTAAAAAGCCAAAACCATAGACTGCTGCTCCAACAATCGCCGCAGGACTTCCTTTGAGTGTGGCTAAAGCTGTCAGAATTGGAATGCCGACGATACCTAGAATAACGCCTAATCCATGAGATAGACTATTGATAAGTTCTTCGGTGAAAGCAATTTGCTGTGAAGATTTGTTCATGTTGTACCTAAATAAAGAGCAATGAAAAGGGTGAATGAAAATTTAATAGTTGATGGATCTGCTAGTTGATTATTGCTACAAATTTAAGGGCTGAAACGCGCTAAAGTTTTCTACTAATCATCTCTTTTTGGTAAAGTGATGGAACAATATTAACTTTATACGTACTCCCAGAAAAACTAAGACGATGAGTAGTCATTTTGACTTTTATTAGTCTTAGCCTGAGTTCAGTAATAACCCGCCTACCAATACAGTTAAGTAAACCTAACCGTCGGGCAGGTTTACATTCTTGAGTGTTCGATTCTTTCACGTTACTTAACGCTTCAAAGCGTAATCCAAAACAAAAAACCAAACATAAAAATTATATCTCTAACGTCTTCAAATTGTAATATGGCTACCTATACGCTTATTGTCAACGGTTCTTCTAAAGAAGTTACTGCTACTCCAGATACGCCCTTGCTTTGGGTCTTGCGCGATCACCTTCAACTAGTCGGCACTAAATATGGATGCGGAATTGGGCAATGCGGTGCGTGCACCGTACACGTAGAAGGCAACGCAATGCGTTCGTGTTCTATTCCGATAGAAACAGCAGCTGGCAAATCCATCACAACAATAGAAGGACTCTCCGAAAAAGGCGATCACCCAGTGCAGTTGGCATGGAAGGAACACGATGTGCCGCAGTGTGGCTACTGTCAAGCTGGACAAATCATGAGTGCCGCCAGTTTGCTCAAAAACAACGCCAACCCAACAGACGCGGATATAGAAATGGGCATGCGTGGCAATATCTGTCGCTGTGGCACGTACAACCGCATCAAAGCGGCTATACGCACGGCTGCTGATAGCTAACTACGGAAGTAACGTAAGCATTTTAGTTTTCTCTTATCGAAATTCAAATTAAAACGAATGACCACATTCAATAAAAAATATAGCCGCCGCCTTTTTTTACGTGCTTCTGCTACCGCTGGTGGAGGCTTAATGATTGGCTTCAACTGGTTAGCTGGCTGCCGACCATCCGAAGAGGAATTTACGCGTGTAATGCCTTCTGAATGGTTCGATTTTCAGCCGTACATTAAAATTGGTGATAACGGTTTAGTTACTATTTTTTCTCCCAATCCCGAAATTGGGCAGAACGTCAAAACATCTATGCCGATGATCGTGGCAGAGGAGTTAGAGGTACGTTGGGAAGATGTCATTGTCGAGCAAGCAGCACTAAACACCAACTGGTTTTCGAGACAAGTGGCTGGCGGTAGTCAATCAATTCGGGCAGAATGGGCAAAGTTACGACTAGCAGGCGCGACAGCGAAAGATATGCTTCGGCAAGCAGCAGCGCAACAATGGGAAACAGAGATAGCCAACTGTGAAGCAAAAGATGGACAAATCACCAATACGATCAGTGGAGAAAGTTTAGGCTATGGCGAACTAGCAGCCGTAGCTGGCACGCTAGATGTACCAGAAGCTCCACTTTTAAAAGCTAAAAAGGATTTCAAAATCATTGGAACAAGTCGGCGCAATGTCGATAGTCAAAGCATCATCACTGGACAGCCACTCTTTGGTTTGGATACGCAAGTTGAAGGCATGCGCTATGCTTGTGTGTTGCGTCCGCCAGCTTTCAGTCAAACATTAGTGGACTTCGATGATAGCGAAGCGTTGAAAATAGAAGGTGTCGAACAAGTAATCTCGTTTCAAGTGCCTTTGAAAGAAGAAGGACGGACGGCGGATAAAATTGCGGTACTCGCCAACTCTACTTGGGCAGCGATGAAAGGAAAAGCAGCTTTGAAGGCGAATTGGACAACAGACAAAGAACTAGAAAGTACGACTTATCACGACAACGAACTCTCCAAACTACTGGAGAAAAATGATAAAAATGCAATTGTACGCGAAGACGGAAATATAGACCGTGCTTTCGCGGAAGCAGATGAGACACTAGAGCGGGTGTACGAGACGCCATTCTTACCACATAGCTGCTTAGAGCCGATGAACTTTTTTGCGGATGTGACACAAGACCCAATGCAACTCGTCGGTCCGATACAAACACCTGCTTGGACACGCTCGCGCATTTTAAGTTTATTCGATCTAGTACCAGAAGAAACAGGTGATGAAGAAGCTGACAAAAAAGCAAAAGAAACTGCCGATGCAAAAGTGAACATCGAGATGACGCGCATGGGTGGCGGTTTTGGTCGTCGACTGTATGGCGACTTCGCCGTGGAAGCGGCGCAGATTTCTAAGTTAGCACAGTTGCCAGTGCAAGTGGTATTTAGTCGAGAAGACGATATGCTGGCAGGGACGTATCGACCAGCTATCAAGTACAAAATTAGAGCTGCTATAAAAGATGGAAAAGTCACTGGCTACCAACTTTCAGAAGCTGCCATCAATGACAATATGTATGGTGTCATTCCGAATAACTTTCCAGCCGGCGCGATTGCAAACTACCGAGTGGACAATCACAAACTAAGTAGCCAAATCACAACTGGCGCGTGGCGTGCCCCTTATTCTAATGTATTAGCTATCGCCGAACAATGTTTTTTCGATGAACTGGCAGAAGTGATGAGGAAAGACCCTGTCGATCTGCGATTGGAGTTGCTCAAACAATCGAAAACGGAAGTCGAAGCAGAAGGTAACTACGAAGCAGATCGCTTTATTGGTGTTATTGAGTTAGCTGCCGAAAAAGCAAACTGGAAAGCCGCACGCGCAGCTGGCACACCACTAGGGTTCAGTGTTTACTACTCGCACAATACCTATGTAGCAGAAGTCGCCGAACTAAAAATGGAAGAGGGCAAACCACCGAAAGTCGAAAAAATCACGTGTGCAGTGGATTGTGGTATCGTCGTCAATCCAATAGCTGCCGAAAACCAAGTACAAGGTGGTGTAGTAGACGGCGTAGGACATGCCATGTATGGCGCATTTGATTTCGAAAATGGACGCGCAAAAGTGACCAACTTCGATCAGTACCGTCTCATAAGAACAGACGAAGCCCCGAAGGTGGAGGTACACTTTGTGAAAAGTAACATTGACCCCACTGGTTTGGGAGAACCAAGTCTGCCGCCAGCAGGAGGTGCTGTGGCTAATGCGCTGTATAAAGCAACTGGAAAACGATTATACAAACAGCCATTTATGCAGGCTGATAACTTATTGGGTTAGACAATTAATAGTTTACAATAAACATCAAATCAACTAAACTTAAATTATGGCAACATTCGTAGAAGTAATGGAGAAGTACGACAAGACCTTTGAAAAAATGGGCATGGACTACGACAAAGATCTATTAGCAGCTGTCGCGAAAGGACTCGGTCCCTCCATTTATAACGTAGACTCCTCTAGAATTGCTGGCTCTGACAAATCAGAACTAGCGCGCATCAAGGAAAAGTTTCTAATTAATAAGCTAGGCTTGAGCGAAAGCGATGACTTGGATGGTGCTATTGACACTGTAATGGACAAAATTGGTCGTTCCAACCGCAATAAGCAACGTCCTGTCGTTTACTACATGCTAGTGAAGCATTTTGGTAAAGAAGATGTGTACAAGAAATAATACATCCAATAGATAAAAAGTAGAGAAAGACCGTTTTCTGATGTCAGAGAATGGTCTTTTCTATTTACGCTTACCTAATTGAAAATTCAAGAATAGATTCACAAAAAGAGGTGTATTTTGATTAGCTGGCGAATCTGGTGTTTCAACTAGAATAGGAACACTACCTGCGAAAAAGTCGATCATCACGCCAGCATCCACGGCACGGACATATTCCTCGAATGCGCCCCAACTGATATGCAACGCGCCCATTGCATGTCCACCCACACGAAGCTGCGCTTCACTCCAGCCACTAAAAAATCCAGAGTTGTCGATGATTTGGTTTTCATTCAAAAAGGTACGAGCCGTTTCTGGTGTATACTTAATCGTCCGTGTGCTATTGCTACTAGGTGCTTCAGAAATACCAACCTCTAGCTGATACGGCTTTAAAAAACCTATCGTAGGACCTACCCGATAACTAACCCCAATGGAAACCCCCTTTTTGGTAGCTGCCTTTTCCGTGAAGTAGCGTTTTTCACCGATACCCCCTCTCACTGCAAAAAGATTGTTCTGTTTGCCGTACGTGTATGAATTTTGTCCGATGCCAGGATTAATCATCAACTCACGTAGGTGTTTGCGCTCACCAAAGTCGACATAATAATACCGAGTCGTATAATAGTTTTTAAGGTCTCCCCAATTCATCCCAATACTCCAACCATTCGTCTGCAGTCGGAAGTCAGAGGACACTTCACGATCATAGACATATCCTTTCTTAGTGGACTCTTTTCGGGGCTGAAAAGTCGTCTGTGCGTGTGTTTGTACAAAACATACACTTAGACAAAAAAGTAAGATAAAGATCGTTTTCATAGGACAATGTTTGTAGGTCAATGTGAAGAACAGCTATCGCTTAAACAAGGCAGGTTATCGAGAAATGTCTTGATTGAAATGCAGTAATCGAAACGCAATGCGTATACAGTATATATCTACTAATATAGAAACGTCAAAGTAGGTTCAATAGAAGACCAATCAACGTACTAAAAATAGTATTAATTATTGAACTTTGACATAGTTTAGTCGGCAAATTAATAATTTAACATGCATTTGTATGGCAAAGCTTAAAATGAAGCAAATATGAGAAACACTTATTAGCAATGATAGATGAATAGCGGATATGTTTTGACTGGACTGTGACGCTGAAAAAAGAGAATTAAAAAATATGTGCTTGTAGCCAGTAATGTTCAGAAATTATTCTTTTCTTGAGTTCGAGAACATCTCTACTACAGATTGCCTTCTATTTCTAGAAGACGGTCAACGAACCACTCCCAGTTGCTAGTCAAATCTCTTCATCTTCAAAAACGTACAGTACGATGCGACGGACGATTACATTTGGTATGCTACTCTTTATGATTAGTAATGGAATAGCACAAGGGGTGCTCAGTACTTGGGCAGAATCTAAACAAGCGAACGACGACGACGAGGTGACTTTTGATATACGCGTATTGGCGGATGCAGTTGAGTTGTTTTGGGAAGTGGCGATAGAGCAAGATATTGAAAGCTATGAAGTGCAACGCGCCATCAATGATGAGCCATTTTCTAAAATTGCTTGGTTCGCTGCTTCGGGAGTAGATGATGTTGGAGGTGCTTACCTGCATTTGGATCAAGATCATTTTCAACAAGAAGCCTTACAATATCGAATCAAAGTCAACCGTGCCGATGGACAAATCGCTTACTCCTTGAGCCAAACAGTCGATCTACAACTGACGCGTCCTTGCATATTATTGTCCGAAAATGTAGAACCACGATTTATTGCTTTGGATGATGAGGGTTTGGATGTAGAGAAAGATATCGAACTGTTGGATAGCGCAGGCAACACAGTATTGCGCTTGGACTGTAACAGTGAAAAGCTAGAGATGGATACCCAATCACTCAAGCAAGGGGTCTATTATCTCAAAATGGTATTGGCAGATGGTGAAAATCGAGTAGCCCGAATTGTACGACCATAATGTTGGATGTTCAAATTAAAGAAGAAGCACTTCAAGTAGAGGAGTGCTTTCAGTTGGTACAGGACGCTGCTGTCGGTGGTACTGCACTGTTCGTAGGCACTGTTCGAAATACGACGAAGGGTCGATCTGTTGTTCAATTGGACTTTGAAGCTTATGTACCGATGGCAGTCAGTGAAATGCGCAAAATAGGCGAAGCCGTTCAGCAAAAATGGCACGCGCAGCAGGTCTGCATACATCATCGTATTGGAACCCTTCAGGTAGGAGAAATTGCAGTCCTCATTGCGGTAGCGACACCGCACCGAAAAGCAGCTTTTGAGGCTTGTCAATATGCTATAGATACACTAAAGGAGACCGTTCCTATCTGGAAAAAGGAGATTTTTGAAGATGGCGAAGTTTGGGTATCTGCTCATCCGTAATGTCACATGAGTACGACTACCATCTTGCAAGATCATACTAATGGCTTGAACCGTTTTAGTCGCTTACCAACAGGCACAACACAAGCATTCTTTACGTAATACATTGACAATCAGTCTATTCCATCCTTGTTTATTCCTTCTCTCTTAACCTGCCCTTTACGTCTACTTCATGTCTATTTCACTTCCTTTTCGACGCTTTTTCAATAGATCAAAACTATTTGAACGTGTCACACATCCTATAACAAAAATTAACAAAAAAAATTTTATTTGGTCTGCTGTAACCAAATAGAACCTTCATCCGACTTACTACTAGAACTAAGGTTCTAATCCGAGAATATCAACAGTGACAAAATTATCTTTTTAGGTAAAAATCGTGCACCAAAAGTAGATGAAACAAACTCTTTTCGACAGGAGTTAAATCATCGAAATTCAAACATAGACGATGACCAAATTGTGCAACCTTACTTAAAAGAGTATTGTCATTGACCATGAAATCACTTAGAATAAAAGAGGTAGTTCTACGGGACTACTCGCATAAAAAAATCACCATGAGAAATCACCCGATATTATTATTGATGCTGTGCATCAGTAGTTACACTATTTCATTTGCTTCCCCTTATCCTTCAGCTACTTCAACTCCTTATTATCCAGCTGATTGGTTGACAGCAGTAGTGACCAATGATTTGGTCAATAGCATTTGGCAAGTGTCTGGACAAGAGTTCATTTTTAACGAAAGTGGATTGGTATCGGTTAAAGAAGCTCAGACAAGTTGGAAAACATACACTTGGGATTTGGAAGTGGAATCTAGTTTTTTCTATTTGAGCTTGTATGATGGTCGCTGCGATAAAGTTGTATATCGTCTAGAACGAGAAGGAGAGATTTACCGTTGGATGAATACGACTACTAATACGATAGTGAAAATGGATTCCAAGCCTACTCAGTATAATGAAAACATGATGACAGCACGTCGTAGTTTGGTAGGAAATTGGAGCAGTCGGTTCTTTCCAAAAAAAGTGATTAAAGTGTTGGAAGACGAAAATCAAGTGTCTATTATTAGTGCTGATTTTAACTATGTTCTATCCGAAGATGGTACGTTCAAGAAAACTATCTTTTTGAATCAAGAGAAGTATAGCACAGTAAATGGCCTGTGGGAAGTATCGAGTGATGGCAATACGCTTATCCTACACATTCAGGGTAAAGACTGTAACTATCAAACAGTAGAAGCAGACATAAAGCTGCTTTCTATGGACGAGTTGGTATTGGATCAAGCATTAGCTACCATGAGCATCGAAAAGCAAATTTGTCAAAATAAAGAGACTTTCTTCTACAATAAGATATAGATAGGAGAAACTTTTTGTGACTACCCGATCAGAATTAGTAAACATCCGTAATTAAGAAATCATCCGATCACACCGTTTTAAATTCAAAGCATGGTTCGACTTGTCTCGTTCCATGCTTTTTTTCTACCACCTCAATTCCTCATCAATCATGGATAGCTCTGGCTGTGGGTAAGCTTGTTTAGTACGATTGCGTTCTGCTTGTCGCGCCAATATTAATTGAGCAATAGCCACATTAGCTAGGATAGATTGATGAGGTGACAAAGCATTTTGAACTGCTTGCTCCGAGATGTCCATTCGATACAACCAACTCAATAAGTACTCTAAGCGATATTCCATCAAATATGCCACATAGTCAGCTAACCATGTTGTGGTATCTTGATCTTCGCTAGGTAGCTCATGTGCGTCCAACTGAAAGTCACGAGCCATGATGACTTTGATGTCTTGTTCTACAGTATGTTGATTAAGTACAGCAGGCATAAGCATACATGATTACTAAAAAATCCACTTTGAGACTTTCTATTAACTCTTTTTCTGTGCAATACGTTCTGTTTTACCCCATAAAAAAAACCCCCCTTCAAATTTGCTGAAGAGAGGCTATCCCAAAAACCGATTACAATCTTGTGGCTATTTTGAGGGGTTTGTGGCTAGACATATAAAATATGACGCTAATATATAACATTTATCTTATATACAAATCAAATATTTAAAAATTTGCTGCGTTATCGTCACGCTTCGGCAGAAAAGAGCAATATAGGTTCATTTTTAGGGGTCAGGAATAGAAGGTGTTCTAATTCTGGTAGTTGGTCAACTATCTGCTCACCCGTCATACAACATTAAATTACAGCCACGCAAATCACTATTATCCATCCTGCCCAGTACTTCAAAGCTGCCATCTTCGTATCGTTTCCCCAAATCTTGAGTGGCGATAAAACTACAACTATTTACATTCGCTAAGTCTATGATATTGAGTGCCCCATTTCTACCGTTTGTCAGCATATAGAATGGATCATTGACCTCTCGAACCAATACACGCATGGTAGCGGTTGGATAAAATCGCTGTCCACCTTTAGTATACGCTTGCGATAAGAGTTCCGTCATGCCGTATTCTGAGTGTATGACTTCGACCTGAAACGCAGACATCAGTTGTTCATGCAATTCTTGGCGAGTCAGTTCTTTTCGACGCCCTTTCATACCACCTGTTTCCATAATGCTGATAGTACTCAAGTTCATCGGGTACTGCTCTGCTAAATCTAGTAAAGCGAATGTGACGCCTAGTAGCAAAGTGGGCGTTTGTTGGGCTTGACATTCCTGTAGGACAGTAGCCAAGTCCTCGTAGTTGTAGAGAAAAAAACCACTCTGCGGATACTTCGAGCGACGAATAAAATCATCCGCCATAGCCACCAAAGAAGAACCTTGACGTTCCAAGTAGGCAGGTAGTAAGGCTAATACGCAGTATTCTTCAATGGGTAGGAAATACTCTTGAAACCCTTGTCGAGCATTTTGCAGATAGTGCTGAAGTGAACGGACGCGATGTCGACTACTGATTTGTCCAGTTGTACCACTGCTAGTAAAGATGGTTTCGGGTTGCCAGCTACCTGTCTGTATCGAGTGCGATTTGAACAATTCGATGGGTAGAAAAGGAATAGTCTCTACGCGCTCAATAGTCTCTACATTTACACCTAGTAGCTCTATATACTGACGATAGATTGGATTGTGCTGCGCTTGATATTTAAAGACTTGTACCGCCCAATATTCAAACGATTCGGGTCGATGCAGTAAAGTAGAAGATAGCTCATAAAATGCACTGTAGTCGTCACGCCATGAGCTATTGCTGTTATGCTTCATGCTGCTCCTTCCATGCCAAAACACCACCTTTTACATTGCGGACTTTGGAAAAGCCTGCTTGTTGGAAGATGCGTTGCGCCATTGCACTACGTGCACCTGAACGGCAATGAATGACGATTTCTTTATCTTTGCTGGCTTCGTAGTCGTGCAGATTGGACTGAACATCGCCTAGTGGCAGCAGGGTTGCTCCGAGGTTATATTCCTCATATTCATGAGGTTCGCGCACATCTAAAAAGACGAAATCATCTTTTCGATCTAATTTTTCTTTGAGTTCGTTGACATCTATATCCATAGGTATGAATGGTTTTAAATAACTAAATAGGACAGTTTTTATACAATTCCATTTCAAAAAAGTTGGGCGAGTGAGTAGAAGATTTGGCATCAACTAGGCAGATTGTCGCTGTCGTATAGCTTCATACAAAATAATACCTGAAGCGACGGAAACATTGAATGAATTGGTCATAGTCGATTGAGGAATAGTGAACTGCTGCTGCGTCTGTTTCAATACGGCATCACTCACGCCTTGGTCTTCTGATCCCATAATGATAGCAGATGGATTCACTAAGTCGACTTCGGGAAGTGTAGTTGTGGCTGTCAATGAACTAGCTAATGTCTGAATGCCGTTTTGGTGCAAAAAGTCTACTGTATTCATCAAGCTCACTGGACGGCAGATCGTCAAATGCTGCAATGCACCCGCAGAAGTTTTGATCGCTTCGGCGTTGAGTTGAGCATTGTTCTTTTGAGGCATAATGAGCGCATGAACACCACAACATACAGCTGATCGAGCTATCGCACCTACATTTCGTACATCTGTGATGCCATCTAATAATAAGAAAAGAGGTATCTCTCCTTTTTCGTATACTGTTGGTAGTATGTCTTCTAATTGATAGTAAGGCAATAGAGAAGCTATGGCGACGACACCTTGATGATTTTTGGTGGTCCACTTACTGAGTCGTTCTTTAGGCACTACTTGCAATGTGATACGATGCGCTCTACTCAATAGGCGCACTTCTTTTTCAAACTCTCCACGTATGCCACGCTGTAGGTAGATTCGATCTAGAGTTCGACCACTTGTGATTGCTTCTAGTACTGGATGTCGACCGAAGATGAGTTGTGATTTTTCTATTGCCATAAGTTTGAGGTCGATTTAATCATTTTATATGTCTAAAAGTCTGAACGACTGATGGTGTCTTACTTACCCTTACTGATTCGCATTCCCTTGCTCCACTTTGACCTGCGTCACGATCTGTTGATAGTAATTGTAGCCTTGTTCAGTAAGACGATTGGCGTAGGCAGGTTGACCATTTTGATAAAATATAAAATAGTTACACCGACTGTCCGTCAATGAATAGTATAAATCTGCTTCCATCAATATTCCTTCATCACCAACATAGCTAATCGTGGCTGTCTTTCCACAATCTGGATAGACAATAGAAGAATCTATCGAGATGTGTTGTAGCATCGCACGAGACTGCTGGAAGTCACTTGTACTTAAGCTGAATGGCAGGTTTGTCATTATGTAGTCGATACTGTGCGCATTGTCCCACAGCTCTTTCACCTTTTCTTTTGGAATACTAGGTAATGTCTTATCAATAGGTGTAACAGGCAAAGTAGTAGGTGGTGGGGTGGTATTGACAACAATCTCATCCGATGCATCATCAGTTGCCGTACCCTTGTCGTCGCAACTGTAAAAGAGAAAGATACTTAGTAGGAGTGCAATAGTGAAATCTAATTTTTTCATATTTGTGTAGTATAGAGTTGTTACTTGAAGCATCTAAAAGTAACGCCACTTAGTGCTAATAAAGCTTTATGGACTCGTATCCTTGTTTAAGGAACGAGTATTAATTCGTCGACTTTCGGTTGAACTCGGCGTTAGCGACTTCCAAATCTGCTTGCACAATGGCTAATACTTCTTCTGGATCATTCTTTGTAGCATTAAATTCCATCAACCAGGAGTTGTTTCGATCGCTCATGATTTCGACAACCTGCATACCTTGTTTTCTGTACTTTCTAGCCCAAGCGCGTGCATCCACCCCATCGTTTAAGCTGACTCGTAGCTCATCTTCCACGATGTAGTCGGGTAGTCCTTCTTTCGTTCTGGTTTTCAACTCCCAGCCTTCCGAATCTGCCATCTTTTCCAGTTCACCTTGAATGTTCATAACTGCTTCTGGTCGACCATCTTTTCCGACAATCGTCTTGATCGAATTATTTCCGTAGTAACTAATAGATACACTTTGTAAATCGGTCAGTCGAGCGCGATAAGCATCCCTAAACTGAGTCAGGTTTGCATCCTTTAGCATCATCTTCAATGCTTTTAACTCATCGTCAGCTACTTTTTTGATGTAAAGTCCTTCTCGCTCCGTGAACCGCAACCCTTCGTACGTCATCACTCCATTGTCATAGATAGTGAGTGTATACACTGGACAGCGACCATAGCAAGGTCCTTTTGACATTTCTACCAACTTATCTAGTTGGCTGAGGTCTACTTCCTTCAAATTGCGGAAGCTAGTCAGATTACAAGAAGGAAGCAGTGCAATCAAAAAAACGTAAAGTATGTATTTCATAACGAATTCAGGTTTTAGGTATGCCATCACTAATGAACCATTATCTTCCTACTGGACAATCACTTTTCGTGTCCAGTACTGATCGGATAGTAAAAAGTGAAGATAGTAAATTCCCGAAGGAAGCGAACGAACGTCTATTTTTAATGTCGTCTGCTGCTGCTGTTGAGTCTGCCAAACACGTTGTCCCAGTGAATTGTGCAAGGTGATCTCATCCATTAAATGAGGCATTTCTAACTGGATAAATTCAGTAGCAGGCGTAGGATAAATACTAATATTGATCTCTACAGCAGTTTCCGTAGTGCTAGTCATTCTACAATTTCTTCCCTGTTCCAATAGTCCTTTACGTAGTGTATTCAACACTGCTAGCATACGTACTTTTTGCTGCACTGTAAACATACTCATACATGCGTCTTCCGTGTAGTTCAAAAAATTCATGTACATATCGGATGTTCCACAAGTGCGCTGCGGTGTGTTAGGACATTCTCCGAAGTAGGTTGATTCCTGAACTGGTGTGTCGGAGATACCATCATCAAAAATACAAAGATCGTTGCCAGCTCCTTCCCCCCAAATATGTCTCAGCCCAAAATAATGTCCTAACTCATGCGTCAGCGTACGACCTAAATGATAAGGTTCGTTACCAACCACTGTCCCTTGATCGCCAAAAGCTCGAAAGTCGATGACCACACCATCTAGTTCTTCTTCTACCTCTCCAGGTGAAGTCGCATCACCTAAAATTCGGTCATCTCTTCGACCCACCCAAATGTTCAAAAAGCGTCTCGTATCCCAAGCATCTACACCACCAAAAGTGGCGTCTTTAATGATCGCTTGATTGCTCGCAATGCTTCTTTCATTGGTATATGTTCGCGTGATACCAGTCGCTGCTCGTCCACGGTCATCGACATCGGACAAACAAAATTCGATACCGACATCACCTAATACGTCACGAAATTCTGCGGGCAAAAAGTCAAGTTGCTCATTTTGGGCATTAAAATCATCGTTGATGATGTCCAGTTGAGACAGAACTTGCGCATCAGATATATTCTCTTCTTCTCGATGCCAAACTACATGTACCACGACAGGAATAGTTATGGTAGATCGCAATTCAACACTCGACGAGTGCTGCTCTAGCCACTGTTCTACTGCCTGATCTATCGCTTCCTTTTGCGCTGCCCAATTTGAGGAAGTCGCCCGTCGCCAATGCGTACCACAGCGTTCTACCTGCGCTGACAGCACAAGACAGAAGTAGCAAAAGCTAAGCGTCAAGCAGTATCGAATAGAGATGGTTGCGAACAAAACGAAGAAGTTTAGCTGACGAAAATAGCAGCATTGTTTCGATAACGCAACATCCTTCGGTAAATTTGACAATAATACGTTACGCTCCACTACCATTGAACTTAGTCAAGTGCGCGACTTATTTTAATACCGTCTATTGTGCCGACCCTCAAAAAGATCGCTGCAAGTCTCACTTCTCAAGACACCTTCACCTTCGACGACACTTTTTCCTCTATTTGTGTCTTTTTTGTGATACACGCTTCCAGAAAAGCAACAAACAAGGGATGTGGTGTCTCCACTGTACTTTTGTATTCTGGGTGAAATTGTACGCCCACAAACCAAGGATGATCCTTAATCTCCATTACTTCTACTAGGTTAGATTTTGGATTGACACCGGTGGGAATCATACCTCCCTCTTTCAAGTCTTCTACATACTCGTTATTGATTTCGTAGCGATGACGATGCCGCTCGAACACGCGTTTGTGTCCATAAGCTTCATGTGCTAATGACCCCTTTTTTAGTTTGCACTCATACGCCCCTAGACGCATTGTTCCCCCCTTATTCGTCACTTCTTTTTGATCGGACATCAATCCGATGACGGGATGTGGTGTGTTGTGTTCAATTTCAGTAGTGTGTGCATCTTGTAATTTTAATACATTGCGAGCGTACTCAATCACTGCACATTGTAAACCTAAACAGATACCAAACCACGGCACTTTTTTCTCTCGTGCAAATCGAATCGCGTTGATCTTGCCCTCTATTCCTCGATCACCAAAGCCAGGCGCGACCAAAATGCCATCGTAGCTACTCAATACACTTTCGATGTACCCTTTTTCCCCTTCTAAACTTTCCGAATGTACCGCTTCTACCTTTACCTTGCAGCGCAAAGACGTACCAGCATGAATGAATGCCTCATAAATAGACTTGTAGGCATCGGGTAGTTCTATGTATTTACCGACTAGCGCAATTCGAACTTCTGAACGAGGACTTCTTAGATGTTCTAAAAAGCGTTTCCATTTCTTGAGCTTAACTTCGTGTTGGTCTTGCAGGTTGAGCTTAGAAATAACGGTACTATCTAGCTCTTCTTTCAGCATCAATAAAGGCACATGATAAATACTTTCTGCCTCCATCGCTTCAATGACAGCACGCACTTCCACATTACAAAACAGTGCTAATTTCCGACGAATATCCATATTGATGGGATGCTCTGTACGACAGACTAAAATATCTGGCTGAATGCCAGCTTGCAGGAGTTGCTTGACGGAATGCTGTGTCGGCTTTGTCTTTAATTCTTTCGTTGCGTTTAGGTAGGGAATCAGTGTCAAATGAATCACCAAACAGTTATCACTACCGAGCTCCTGTCGCATTTGTCGCAAAGCTTCTAAATACGGTAAGGACTCAATGTCACCGACTGTTCCACCGAGTTCTGTGATGACGAGGTCAAACTCGCCCGTCTGTCCTAGCAACTGCACGCAACGCTTGATTTCATTTGTGATGTGTGGGATGACTTGCACCGTCTTCCCTAAATACTCTCCTTTGCGTTCTCGCTCGATGACGGTCTGATAAATACGCCCAGTCGTCACGTTGTTTGCTTGCGAAGTCGGCGTCCCTAGGAAGCGTTCATAATGTCCTAAATCCAAATCGGTCTCTGCGCCGTCATCTGTCACATAGCACTCACCATGCTCATATGGATTCATCGTACCAGGATCGACATTCAGATAGGGATCAAACTTTTGAATCGTGACGGTAAAGCCTTTTTCTTGTAGCAATTTGGCAAGAGAAGCTGCTATGATGCCCTTTCCCAGTGAAGAAGTGACACCACCCGTAACAAAAATATATTTAGCCATTAAAGATTAGATTAGTAGAGGTGAAGCGAGTTCAAACGACGTAATTACGTCTTCGCTTTTGATATAGTTACGGGATGCAAAGGTACAGCGAATTGTGGAAATGAACTTCATATCTTTCTTGGCATTTCGATAATTCTATCAGTAGTACCACCTCCCCTATTCAGTTTTGATCCACCTTGATTGTTCAGCTGATAAAATCAAACACATTTCGTACCTTCGATTTCATTCACTCAACTATTCATACGACTCGATAATGATGAAATTATCCACCTTACTCATTCGTATCACCTGCTGCATGGGCTTCCTGTTCTATTTATCTACCGGCTTCGCTCAAGATGACAAAAACAAAACGCCAACTATTGCTGATAAAGTAAAGAACGCCACTGCCTATGAAGGCTATTTCGACTTTTATTGGGACGAAACAAGTGGTAAAATTTGGCTAAAAATAGATCAATTAGATACTGAATTACTATATATCAACTCCTTAGCTGCTGGTGTCGGTTCTAATGATATAGGACTAGACAGGGGACAGCTAGGCGGAACACGTGTTGTCAAATTCATGCGCAGCGGACCTAAGATTCTAATGGTTCAACCCAACTACAGCTACCGCGCTATTAGCGACAATGCCGAAGAAAGAAAGTCCGTAGAGCAGGCTTTTGCTCAGTCTGTACTGCACGGCTTCAAAGTGGAAGCAGAGACCAATGGTGAGGTATTGGTTGATGCCACTAGCTTTTTGCTGCGTGACGCACATGGTGTGACACAACGACTAGCGCGCGCCAAACAAGGAGCATACAAGTTAGACCCAAATCGATCCGCTGTTTACCTACCTATGTGCAAAAACTTTCCGAAAAATACCGAATTAGAAGCAACATTGACCTTCGCTGGCGAACCAAAAGGTGGCTACATTCGCTCTGTCACGCCATCTGCGGATGCGGTCACAGTACGTATGCACCACTCTTTTGTGGAACTACCAGATGACAACTACCAAGCCCGTGAATTCGATCCTCGAAGTGGCTATTTCCCAGTGACCTTTTACGACTATGCGACACCAATTGACCAGCCACTAGCTAAACGCTACATTCGGCGTCACCGACTAGTTAAAAAGAATCCCAATGCGGCCATGAGTGAAGCTGTAGAACCTATCATTTATTACGTCGATAGAGGCGCACCAGAACCAATTAAGTCAGCACTCATAGAAGGGGCAAGTTGGTGGAATCAAGCTTTTGAAGCAGCTGGCTACCAAGATGCGTTCGTCGTTAAAGAACTACCTGCGGATGCTGACCCTATGGATGTGCGCTACAATCTCATTCAGTGGGTACATCGTTCCACGCGGGGCTGGTCGTATGGCGCATCCGTCTACGATCCACGGACGGGTGAGATCATCAAAGGACATGTGTCGTTAGGTTCTTTACGTGTGCGTCAAGATTTTCTGATCGCGCAAGGATTGGTAGAAGCGTATGAGAAAGGCGATGAAGCTGATCCGCGACTGCTCGAAATGGCACTGGCGCGTCTGCGTCAATTGTCAGCTCACGAGGTTGGGCATACGATTGGGCTGGCACATAACTTTGCAGCAAGTGTGAATGATCGAGCGTCCGTCATGGACTATCCACATCCATTTATTCAGTTGGCGGCTGACCAGTCTATTGACTTTAGTGAAGCCTATGATACTGGTATTGGCGAGTGGGACAAACGGACGGTGCTATATGGTTACCAAGATTTTGGAAAAGGAATAGATGAATCGGCTAAGCTGGAGTCCATCCTAAAAGAAAATCAGGAAATGGGCTTGCATTATATTTCTGATCAAGATGCTCGACCTGTGGGGAGCGCACATCCGTTAGCGCATTTGTGGGATGGTGGAAAATACGCAGAAGAAGAATTAGATCGTATCATTGAATTAAGAGCAGTAGCGTTGGAAAACTTTTCGGAAAAAAACATACCCGAAGGCGCACCTATGGCGACATTGGAAAATGTACTCGTGCCACTTTATCTGGCGCACCGTTATCAGGTGGAAGCTGCTGCTAAAACGATCGGTAGTGTCAACTATACTTATGCTGTGCGTGGCGATGGACAGCCCACGAATGAAGTCGTCAACGAAGGCGCACAAAAAAAAGCGTTGGAGTCGGTACTGAAAACACTAGACCCTGCTTTTTTGAAACTGCCAGAGGACGTTATCAACCTGATAGCACCACAGCCAATTGGCTATCAACGAGATCGGGAATTGTTTAAAGTGCATACTGGATTGACATTTGACCCGATGGGTGCTGCCGAAGCCGCTGCCAATCATACGTTGACGCTGCTTTTACATCCACAACGAATGGCGCGCCTGCATGAGCAACATGCACGTGAAATTATTCGCTTATCGTTGAATGATTATTTAGGAGACATTCATAAGGCGCTGCGTGCCAAACTCTCACAATCGCGCTTCGAGAAAGCTATCGGTGACAATTCGGAACGCCTATTTTTGCAGCACTTACTACATTTGGCTAATAATAAAAGTGGTGCGCAAAGCATTAATGCGGCTGTCCTCAACTACATCCGTCAATGGGAAGAAACGTTGGGTATGATTAGTACGGATCAGGATGTGTATTTGCAGTTTCAGATTCGACAGTTTTTAAACAATCCGTCAGAGTTTAAAATGCCAGAAGTACCGAGCTTGCCAGATGGTTCACCGATTGGGTGTGGGCATTAGCTATTGCTACATCGCTTAAGCTCTTTTCAGTCATGCCGTGACTGCTAGTCGCGGCGTGACAGCTCACTAACTAAGAAAGCCCCTATTACCTGTGTAATATGGGCTTCCATATGTCTATCATAGTATTCAACGCTACGACAGCTGGTCTAGTTTATACATCGTACACGTTATAGGGGATGCATTATGTGTTCAAACGCCTAAAGATTAAGAAGAAAACAGGTCGTCCAAGTGACATCGTCCCTTCAGGAGCTAAATATATTTCGACAAATGGATGGTGAAAATCGTGGTGGTGCACGATGGTCTTGTAACCTACATAAGAAACTTGTAAATCGTATTCCTTTTGGCAGGGCGCGTTGAGTTCAAAGTTTCCCTTTTCGTCGGTGTAAGCACCAGTAGATTGGTTTTTTATCTGTACAGTCGCATATAGCAAAGGCAGTTTGGTCGATTGGTCATATACTCTGCCTTGGATGGTGGTCTGGCAAGTATCTATTTGGGAAAAAAGAGAAGTAGTTATAAAAGACAGAAAGAAAATAATAGAATTGAGTAATCGCATGTCTGTACGGTCGCATTTGCTTTAGCCACCAAAATTACGTTTCTTTCTTGATAAGAAAGATATTTTTGCAACAATGTTGCATTTTTGAAATCGGACTAGTGGTTATTCGATTTTATAACTAGAAGCTTCTGCTTAATCCCACGAATCATTGCACTAGCTCTTGGACTCTATTATTCTACACTTTCTCCTTCACCAAACACCGCTTCAACATTTGCTCAATCGCTTGCCGCTGCACGTCTTTGCCAATAAAGACAATATGACTAATACGCTCCGCTTCTGACGCCCAAGGTGGACCATCACTCAACACAAAACTATCGCGCACTGACTGTACGACGACACGCGTGGGTGTCTGATTAGCCGCAATGATCCCTTTGATGCGATAAACTTGATGGCGATGCACTTTGGTGAGACGAATGAGGGTCTGCGCCAATGTACGAAGATCAAACGGACGATCAAAGGTCAAGGTAAAGGTCGTAATGTCATGGTGACGATGTGCGGAACTCGGCGTCGTTGGGTCAATATGAATCGTTTGCTCATCGTGAAAAGGTTTGACGGCTAGAATATCGGCGACTGGAAATTTGCCTTGCTCGCCAATGAATATCGTAGCCGTCGGGTGAATCCCTTTGATGTTCTGAACAACCGTCTCCAACTCCTCTTCCGATACTTGGTCGCATTTATTCAGCAGGACGACATCTGCGGAGACCAATTGGCGGCGCGCCTCGTCGGTATCGGCTATATTTTGTTCAATGTACTTCGCATCTGCCAAACAAATAACTTGCTCTAAATCAAAAACACGCTCTACCGCTCGATTCCCCAAAAAAGTCTGAATGATGGAAGAAGGATCAGCGACACCTGTTGTTTCAATGACTAGACGATCATATTCTGCTCTTCGGTAACTTACTTCTTCTAATACATCCAACAACTCATCGTGCAGTGAACAACACAGACAACCTGCCGTAATGCCAGCGATGTCTTCCGAACCACTCATGACCAGCTCCGCATCCACATTCACCTTGCCTACTTCATTTTCGATGACGAATAAGCGTTCCTCCTTTCGTTCTTGAATAAAATGATTCAGAAAGGTAGTTTTTCCAGCTCCTAAAAAGCCAGTGATCAATTGTACAGGAATTCGTTGCATATCAAATAGCATTCTTCTAAAAGACAAATCTAAAACTTAAATGCAACATTGTTGCATTTAAGAAAAAACTTGATTACTTTTGTGGTCACTCAGTCTTACTAATCAATAATAAAACCAAAATGACACAAACGTTCAAATTACATTCGGATACAGTGGGTATGTGGAGCTCAGGATTGTGCCTGATTCACTGCGCTGCCACGCCTTTTTTATTTGTCGCCAAATCGTGTACCGCTACCTGCTGCGCAGCCAGTCCAGTTTGGTGGAGATGGATAGATATTGGCTTTCTCGGACTTGCCGCTATTGCTATCTTTTATACTGCCCAGCATACCTCTAAAAATTGGGTCAAGGTGGCATTAGTGGCTGCTTGGGTTGTTCTAGCATTCATTATTGGCAACGAGTATTGGCATCTGCTAAATATAGCACAACCTGCTATCTATGCACCTGCCGTCGCGCTCATTGGCTTGCATGTTTACAATCGTCAGTATTGTCAATGTGCAGATGAGCAATGCTGTACTGCCTAAAAGTAGGATAGACTTACAAAATCTGGTAGATTTTGTAAGTCTCTAATTTGTTAAAACACTCACGCTCTCAAATATCCAATGATCTTTTATTATTTGTACATCTCTCTTGACTTGGATCATGAAGGCGTCAATTCTCTAAATTTAAGCTTTATATCAGCAAAGGCTGTTACTTTTTTGCATTGCCAAAAAAAGTAACCAAAAAACGCTAGACCCTCCAAACTCGTCCCTCGAACAGTGGAGGCTCGAAGCCACCCGCCAAATAGGACATGCACTACGCAATTTGCTAAAAGGCTACAGTCTACAATGAGGAAGAATATTATACGACCTAATTAATGCAAGGAATAGACTTGCAAAATCTGGCAGATTTTGTAAGTCTCTAATTTTCGCTATCGAAACGCTCAAATATCCAATTGTTCCAATCGCGCCTGAATAGACAGCAGCGTATCCCTAAATTCCTGTTGAATAATCAACATATCCGCAGGTGTGACATCTAATGGCGCAGCGTGACTATGATCGTGATCGTGTCCTGCATGGTCGTGATGATCGTGGTCATGGTCGTGATCGTCATGCTCAAAACCTGGTACTTCCACATGATTTTCCTCCCAATAAGCATAGCTGTTCTCGATACTTTCGACTTGCTGTATGAACTGTCGCTCTGCTTCCGTCAATTCGCGCCCTTGCACTGCCAATTGGTTTTTCCGTTCGATAGCTGCATCGACTTTCGGATGAACGTTTTTATCCAACTCAACAGCTTCCATGTGAATACGACCAGCTTCTTCCAGTGCAGCATCAGTCGTTTCGCTACTTTGGCAAGCGATCATTAAGCTTACCAGAAAGAAAATTGAAAATAAATTACGATACATAACAAGTATAGTTT
>CAYLPW010000058.1:5691-21383 GCA_964385665.1 uncultured Saprospiraceae bacterium | reverse complement strand
CAAAACTACGAAAAGGTGGCTATTTATTGCGTGAGGTTTTGGCTATTTTAATGGAAGCTGTTTATTATGACTGTTTAGCAACCAAAATGCTTTGAGGGTTATTAGGCATAGCACATTATCTGACTTTTCACATATATCAAAATAAAAATTTAATTCTTTTGATACTATACAAAATATAATTTCAATTTATCGGTTATACGCATAACAATTACAATAGGCACTTCACACATTAGCTACTTTTCATATTCTTTACATGAATACAAAGGTTTAAACCGAATTTTTGTATCAGCTACTTTCCACACACTTTACTAAGCATGATATCCCGTGTGGATATTACTTATACGTTATTTTTTAACACTCAAATTTTCGATTATGAAAAGGTTAAACTTCCTTATTCCTTATTCCTTATTCTAACATTGTTCTGTCTTGTAGGCTGCGAACAGAATGATTTTGTACAGCCTCAAGAAGTAGCTCCGCCGACAGAGACGAACTATCAGATAGAAAGCAGAAGTGGCGTTACACTCTCTAGTAATGGTGTAAGTAGTCCTCGCTTTGTTTTCAATAGTGAAGCCTCTTTTGAAGATTTCATGCACGACTTAGAGACATTCGACATTGATTCTTTCCTGAATAATCTGCTACCGCACAATTATCAAGCTTTTTATAACCGAACTGGCATTCGGCTAGATTCGTTTGGTGAGCCTGTCTTAGAAGCCGTTTTAAATGCTTACGGAGTCATCGAAATAGATGGCTACTTGATTCGACTAAATCCTCAATGGGATAAATTCTATGTCATGTCCAGTGCTACTTCACCTGCCGAACAACGAGCTTTTGAACGTGCTGCTTCTGATGTAGATATATGCGATTTGCCTACACCTACTGCTATTCTTCCTATAGATGCCAACTTCTTTGCTATAAGAGCAGCGAACAATGGAGAGATTCCCGATATCTTTGGTTCTAGTTCTGATGATGATTCAGGTTGTGACCCTCAACCTATTGCTGGAAATTGTTGTGAAGGAAGAGATAGTGATGATGACGACGGCAGGTCTTGTAAAGGTAGCTCTGGTGGAGGAACTGGCAGTATAAAAGTACTATATAAAAGATTTGGTATTTGGGAGCGAATGAAAGTAAAGTTCAAACATAAAAGCTTTCCAACAGGATATACGATTAGTTTTAACTCAAGTTGGACTGTACAATGCAATGGAGCAAATCAAGCCAGACAAGGCTCATCTAGTGGTAACGGAGAAGAAGCAGAAATTAGTTTATATAGTAGTACTAAATGTTTAGGAGACTATTTTCTAAGCGCGAGTGCGTCTTTCCAAGATCCATGTGGGGGTTCTATCTTCATTGGTCCTGTTGCTATTTCTGGCTAATACTGTCTTACCAACAATCTTTTCTATCCTATTGTTAGTCATCATCATTCAAATGATGATGACTAACTTTCTTCAAAATAAATCAATCATGCGACTCCTAATATCATCTCTATTAATTATATTCACGGTCACTCTTGCCACAGCTCAAAAAGAACCCCGCTTTGGCATTTTTGGCAGTATGGGAGTAACTCAACCTTTTTCTGACTTTGACTATGTTGGTGAAGGACATCCTAATTTCAAAGCTACCTCTATTGAATTCTCTCCCAACGAAATGCTTGGCATTACCTTATTTCATAAAAAAGATTGGTTCTCTCGCTATTTTTATGCTCGTTACTTACATTCTTTGGGTGCAAAAGGAGAAGATAGTGAAGGAACAGGTAGTAGGAGGGCAACAGGTGCTATAGATGCAGGTCTTGGTATCCAGATTGGAAAGACTATCTGGCAGCCTGCTAAAAGATGGAAAGCTGATGCTTTTGGTGGCTTATATTTCGAGAACGTAGTAGAACGTTCTATTCATCCCGCTAGAGGTGGTGTAGTCACGAGAATAGGAGAAGATATAAAATATGGCTGGCTACCTTGCGTACAATTAGGTGGGCAGGTTAGCTATCAACTCAAACACATTCGGTTTGTTGCTATGCTATTTGGTAATGTAGGCACTAGATACATAGAACAATTTAATTATCGGGCAGATATTGACGGAGAAAGCTATTTTGCTTCCATTCGTAGTAAAAGAGATGTATTAGTGTTGAATATAGGCTGTGAGCTATTGCTTGGCGATAAGAATAAGAAAGAACCTATTGTACCGTAAAGTACATATTGTAACCCCTTTCTAACCTAGAATTAATTAACAAATATCACCTTCAACCTATTATTAATCAACTAGCCTACTCCTCCCCTTTCCGCAACAAAATCGTCAGCCAAGGTTCCGTATACGCATAGCTGTACAATTGCAAGAAATTAGCAAAACGTGGCAGGATGATGGACTTGCGTCGATTGGCAATGTTAATGATGAGTTCATCGCCATATTTATCCAGTTTGAAGTCATCTTTTCCAATAAACGGTAATTTGATTTTCACCTTGAAAAAATCGTCCGCTTGCTCTATCAAAAACGGTTTCTCTTGATAAAAAATAGTTGCCGGATTTTCGTCGCCGTAGATAGCATCGCCGATGCCTTCCAACAAATCCATCCCAAATACTTCTTCGCCCAAATGTTCAACTTTGAAGATCGGTAGATTGGAAAAGCTTTCTTCGATTTCGGTGAGGTATTTCGTTTGCGATTGGACGTATTTGCTAAAGACGGCGTTGTCGGATAAACTATCTGGAAATATTCGATTGACGATAATCGCATCGACATTGTAGCCGTAGAGTTGCAAGTAGGTATAAGCGCGTTTGGCTTCTTGAATGACCATGCGTTCAGGATTGGCGACAATGCGGATGGAACAAACTGCTGGATCTAAAAAGACTTGTTGGATGCTTTCTAGCTTATCAAATAATTTTTGCAACTCTTCATAACCTTTATCCAATGGCACACCTGTCGTTCGGCGCACCACACTTCCCAATGTTTTGACCGCTAACTTCTGTCCAGGAAACGCTTTGGTCAGCCACGATTGTGTGACTTGTGGAAGGGAAAGCAAAGTCAGCGTTTCTCCCGTCGGCGCACTATCAATGACAATCAGATCGTAGTCATCTTCTCGATAGAATTTTTCCAACCACAAAAAAGCAGATGCCTCTTCCATCCCTGGCAAAACCGACAATTCTTCCGCCACTACATTTTTTACGCCCTGCCATTTGAAAATCGTCAACATCAACTGCCGCATATTCCCCCAATGCTTCTTCATGGAGTAATACACATCAAATTCTTGTCCCCACAGGTTCGGCGCGATTTCGGTGGGTTCGGGCGTCAGTTCTATATCCAAAGCATCCGATAGACTATGCGCTGGATCGGTAGAAAAAACGAGTGTTTTCAATCCATTTTGGGCAGCTTTCAATGCTGTTGCTGCTGCGGTTGTCGTCTTACCAACGCCACCTTTGCCGGTGAAGAGGAGTATTCTCATTTGTTATTTTTGATGAATTGTTGAACTCATAAACTGATAACTCAAATAGCTATTGGTTCATGTTAAGCACATTTAAAATACGTTTGTGTAGTGTAGTGATTGCTGATTGAAACTTACCGTTGAATAAGCTAAAAGCCAACAGCTAAAGGCTAATAGCTTTTTTTCACTTCACATTCACCCCACTCACAATCTTCGCAAACAAGCCTGGCACAAACCGCTTCAAATACACGCCCATCGTTTCTTTTCCACCGACGACGATCTCTCGCTGATTGACTTCGATGGCTCGAATAATTTTTTTGGCTAAGGTTTCTGCTGACATCCCATTTTCTTGATTCTGATCCATAGTCCCTTGTGGACTGCCATCTGAGGTGAGCGCATTCTTGGAAATATTGGTGCGGATATAGCCTGGACAGACAAGGGTTACTTTTATATTTGTCTGATGCAACTCGGCACGTAGCGAATCGAAGAAACCGTGCAGCGCATGTTTAGAAGCGGCGTAAGTAGAGCGTTTGGGCGAGCCGAATTTTCCGACTAAGCTACTCATGACGACAAAATGTCCACTGTTGCGCTGCAACATATGAGGCAAAACGGATTTAGTTAAGGCGATCGCTCCAAAGTAGTTGATTTCCATAATGCGTCGATCCACCTCCAAGTCCGTTTCGCTAGCTAGTCCGCGCTGAGAGACGCCAGCGTTGTTGACTAAAATATCAATACCTCCTGTTTGTTGAATGAGGCGATCAGTAATAGATTGAAAATCAGCCTGTTGGGTTACATCTAGTACTTGAACGACAACCTTAACGTTGGAAGAACAGTTGGCTTTGACGCGTTCCAGATCAGCTTGTTTTCGACTGGACAAAATCAAGTTAGCCCCCTTATCTGCTAGTGCATAACTTAACGCTTCACCTATGCCAGAGGACGCTCCAGTGATCCAAACCCATTTTCCATTTACTTGCATAATCTTGAACGATTTGTAGGGGGCATGACAAAGGTAACTGAGAGAACGCACAATAGGAAGTCAGCGAAAAAATGTACTCTTATTTGTTAACGAATAGTTGGAGACAACCGAATAGAAAACTCTTTGTTGTATAGCTGTTAGATAACTGTTAAAACAGCCGATTCGACTAAAACTTTATCATCAGATAATAGTTTTACTATCATATTTTAAAGTAAAGCTTTTTATGACACCGACACAGCGATTTTTTGGCTTGTTGAAATTAGATAGAAAAGAAATTGGCTATATCTATTTATACGCCATTTTTTCAGGAATCATCACTTTATCGTTGCCTTTAGGTATTCAGGCCATTATCAGTTTAGTTATTGGAGGAACGACTTCTTCTTCCCTTTATTTATTGATCGCTGTCATCACCATTGCAACAGCATTAACTGGGCTTTTGAAGATCATGCAGTTGACTGTGACGGAGACTTTGCAGCGGCGTATTTTTACGCGTTCGGCTTTTGAGTTTGCTTGGCGTATTCCACGATTTAGAATGGAAAAATTGATTGATACGTATCCACCTGAATTGATCAATCGCTTTTTCGATACGATGAACCTCCAGAAAGGGATTCCTAAAATATTGATTGATTTTTCAACGGCTTTGTTACAGGTCGTTTTTGGGTTGATCCTCCTCTCTTTTTACCATCCTTTCTTTGTCTTTTTTAGTGTACTCATCGTTATTCTAGTCATTGCCATTTTCCGTTGGACTGGTCCGCAAGGATTAGAGACGAGCTTAAAAGAAAGCAAGTACAAATATAAAGTAGCGCACTGGTTGGAAGAAATTGGGCGAGCGATGAATACCTTCAAACTAGTTGGTAGCTGTAGTTTGCCGACTAGCCGAACGGATAGTTTAGTGTCAGGTTGGTTGGAAGCTAGAAGAAAGCACTTCCGCATTCTGATTTTTCAATATGCCAATGTCGTGGCGTTTAAGACAATTGTTACTGGCGCTTTACTTATCATTGGAAGTATTTTAGTTATTGACAATCAGATTAGTATTGGTCAGTTTGTAGCCGCAGAAATCATTGTGATTTTGATTTTGAATTCCGTAGAGAAGCTGATCTTGAGTATGGAAACGATCTATGATGTACTGACTGGTTTAGAGAAAATTGGCTATGTCACAGACCTTCCACTAGAGTCAGAGGATGGCTTGACGTTTGAGGAGATAGATGAAGCAGAAGCGGTCAAATTGACGCTGGATGATGTAAGTTTTCAATTTTCTGATGCCATCAGTCCTTCTATCAGAGGTGTTTCGTTTACAGTAGAAGCTAGTGAGCGTATTTGTTTGTCGGGCTATAATAATTCAGGAAAGTCGACTTTAGCTCGATTAATATCTGCCTTATACACCAACTTCGATGGGACGATCACTTACAATGAAATCCCAATGCGCAACTTAAATATCGAAAGCTTGCGGGGGCATATTGGAACGTATAGTTCCCAAGAAGATTTGTTTCATGGTAGCATCATAGATAATATTTCGCTGGGGAATAAGATCACGATGAAAGACATTATTAAGACTTCCAAGCGTATCGGAATGCACGATTATGTCAATGCGCTACCCAACGGATACGAAACGGAGTTACTAGCAGGAGGCAGCAATATTCCGAAAAATGTCCGCATCAAAATTATGCTAGCACGGACTATCATTTCTCATCCCAAACTGCTGGTTCTAGAAAATTTCATGTCCAGTACTGCTTCGCCAGAGATGGAGCAAGTGATTCGTTGTCTGCTCAGTGAAAAAGAAACTTGGACGGTTATTTGTGTTTCCAATGATCCAGAAGTAGCAGCACTATGCGACCGCGTCATCATGATGAATAAAGGTGAAGTGGTGGTGGAAGGTCGCTTTGAAGATATTAAACACAGTGAATACGGTAAAGAGATATTTGGTTGGGAGGAGAAAGGGGAACTGGCTTAAATTAAAGAATACGAGAAAATGAGATATTGAGAGTAGGAGAGCATAGAACACTCTGTTCTCTCAAAATCTCACTCTTCTCAAAATCTCAAAATCTAAAATATTATGCTAAACATATCAAATAATAGAATCAACCATCGGGTCGATATAGATGCGTCTAATTCGTACAGTGACATTAAGATGCCACACGCCAATAAAATGTTGCGGTGGTGGCTAGTGGTCGCCTTGGGTATTGTGTTCATCTTTGCTTTTTTGCCTTGGACACAGAACATCCAAGCAAAAGGAGAGATTACGACGCTGCAACCTGAGCAACGTCCACAAACTATCAATTCGGTCATCGCAGGTCGTATCGAAAAATGGTATGTACAGGAAGGTGAATTGGTAAAAAAAGGAGATACGATTGTATTTCTTTCAGAGATCAAAGCGGAGTACTTTGATCCTGACTTGGTGGAGCGAACGCAGAATCAAGTGAATGCAAAGGAGTTTTCGATTGAAGCGTACGAATCTAAAGCGCAAGCTCTTGCTAATCAAATAGATGCTTTTCAGCGGGAGCGTGTGTTAAAGAAAGATCAATTGCGCAACAAGATCGAGCAAAACAAGCTCAAACTCAACAACTTAGAAACGCAAATCATCCAAGCGCAGAACGATTATGACATTGCTGAATTCCAGTATCGCCGAACCGATACGCTGTACCAAAAAGGGATCAAAGCCCTGACAGATCTGGAAGATAAACGCTTAAAAATGGTGTCGACAGAGACCAAGTTGCAACAAGCGAGAAACAAGATCGGGGAAGCGGAGAATGAGTTGGAAATTTCTAAAATTCAGTTGGACAATATTGACAACGAGTATAATAACAAAATTGCTAAAGCGCAGTCGGAACGTGCTAGTGCTTTGTCTAGCCTATACGATGCGCAAGGTGCTGTCAACAAAACCCGCAACGAACTCGAGAACTACACGCGCCGTAGCAACCTGTACCATGTGCTTGCTCCACAGGACTGCTACATCATCAAAGCCATGAAACCTGGTATTGGAGAAATTGTGAAAGAAGGGGAAGGCATCGTGAGTATTGCGCCTGCGGACTATCAGCTAGCTGTTGAAATTTTCATACGTCCGATGGATTTACCTTTGGTCGATTTAGGGCAGGAGGTGCGTTTCATTTTTGATGGCTGGCCAGCCTTCGTTTTTTCTGGATGGCCAAATATGTCTGTCGGAACATTTAGTGGTTCCATTCAAGCCATTGATAAAATTCCGTCCAAAGACAACAAATATCGTGTTCTAGTATCTCCAAACGATCCTACGAAAGAGTGGCCAGAGGCACTACGTGTCGGTTCAGGTGCAGAAGGAATCGCGCTGCTCAACAATGTGCCAGTTTGGTACGAAGTATGGCGACAGTTGAATGGTTTCCCACCTGATTTTTATGCCGAAGTGGATGACGCAGAAAAAGATGGAAAGTTCAAACCGCCTGTGAAAGCAGTAGCAAAGTAAATATTGGTCGCCTTACGGCTCTGATTTAATTGGTAAAATTGGAAGAACTGATCAATCGAAGAACTGATGATTCTTGAAGGGAATCCCCTCATCAGATTTTCAGTTTGTCAGCCTGTCTGCCAACAGTGTTAGCCAGGTAGATCTATCAAAGCAGCAAATGAAAACAATAGTTCGATATTTAATCCTCTTGGCAGTTTTCGCTCAAAGTGGTATGCTCACCGCCCAAACACCTATCAACGAAACCGAAGTCTTCACCCTGGAGCAGTTTCTAGGTTGGGTGCGGGCGCATCATCCCGTCGCGCAGCAAGCTAGTTTATTGAATCAATTTGCCGATGCAGAAGTGATGCAGGCGCGTGGAGCTTTTGATCCTAAGTTATTCGGCTATTACGATCAAAAAGCCTTTGACAATAAAAATTACTTTCAAGTTGGAGAAACAGGAGTGGGTATTCCGACCTGGTTTGGGGCAGATTTTAAAGTTTCCTACAACTGGACGGATGGTATTTTCTTGAACGATGAAGAAGAACTACCGATGGCTGGACAAATCGTCGCTGGAGTGAATATGCCCTTGCTACGCGGTATGTTTTTCGATGAGCGTCGCGCCCAATTTCAACAAGCGGAGTTGGTGGCGCAGTTCAACGCAGCGGATCGGCAGTTGATTCTGAACGATTTGTTGTTGGATGCGACGGAAGTGTACTGGAATTGGGTGTATGCGTATAACGAATTGCAGACCTTCACAACCGCGCTAGAGTTGGCACGTCAACGCTTTGACATTACAAGAGAAAGTTATTATCAAGGCGATAAGCCCGCGATTGATACCTTGGAAGCATTAACGCAGATTCAAATGCGCCAAGTCGATTCTGCCGATGCACAAGTTTTGGTTGATAACTCGTTGGTCGATTTGTCCTATTTTTTATGGTACGAAGAGCTGATTCCGTTGAGAGTCGTCGCGCCTTTACAGCCAGAGCAATTACCCATCGCTGCTTATCCTGCCTATCAAAATCAAGTTCAAGTTTGGCTCGAAAATTTGGAGACGATTCATCCAGATTTGGTAGCGTTACGGACGAAACAAGCCGAACTAGACATCAAAGAACGCTTGAAACGAGAGTTTTTAAAACCCCAACTAGATGTGGAATACAATTTTTTATCCGACGGCTTGGACTTCATCAATAGCTCCAACGGCGATGACTCACAACTCATGGCATTGCTGACCGACAACTATAAATGGGGCGTTACCTTCAACTTTCCCCTCTTTTTACGGAAAGAACGGGCAGGACTAGAACTCGTCCGCTTAGAACAGCAAGACACCCAACTCAAGTTTGTCGCCAAAGAACTCGATATCGGGAATAAGATTGTGATGAACTATCAGCTGTTGCAAACGGTGGAACAGCAAGTTGACATAAACGAAGAACTAGTTGCCAACTATCAAGCCCTGTTGGAGGCAGAAACCGAGAAATTTCGCTTTGGAGAAAGTTCTATTTTCCTCTTAAATAGTCGGGAGCAGAAGTTAATTGAGTCGCAATTAAAGCTATTAAAATTGCAAGCAGAGTATCGAAAGCTGTTGGCGAAAATTGAGTGGGCGGCTGGGCAGTTGGGGGCGTAGTGTTTGAAGTGCTAGGTAATTTATCAATTTCTTCCAGAGTATAGAGACGAAGCGTTTAAGTTGATGACTTGTTTGGCTTGTTACCTCGTTTACTACGTGACTATTAGGCAGAACAGCACGCAATCCATGTTCAATAGCAATATTTTCCCTCGCTCAATTAAAACTAGCTCTCGCCCAATGTTAAGTACGTGAACCCAAATAATCGACACTTTCATTGACGGGCTAATTTTCCGTTACTCGGCGTTAGATTTTGCTTCCATAACCAGTTATGCAAGAAAAATCTGCCTTGATTAACGAAAAATTAGCTAGGTCAAAAGTGACGTTTATTTACATTCAAGTACTTACCAGAAAAAGAATCCCGATTTCCTTCTAAAACTTAAACCTATTCAGGTTCATTCCTTTACGCTATCATATTTATCAACAAAGAAGGAATGAAAATCACGAATTCTATACAGCATGCTTTTGATCGCATACTATCAGAAAGCGTAAAAGAAGGAGTAGAAAAGGGGATACTAGTCTTATCCATAGTGAGTTATGCGATTCATCTATTCATTATTTTTCTGGGTGCACAGGGTGTTATAGAAGTCAATGAAAAATTTTTCAAAGACCCAATAGCGGCTATTTACACGCCTTTCTCCTTCATTCTGCTCTACGAAGTTTACTTACTGATTTATTTTCTGCCAAAGTCCATCACGATTTATATTGGCAAGCAGTATGAAATTATTACGCTGATTGTCATTCGACGGATTTTCAAAGATATTGCATATCTAGAACTCACTTCGGATTGGTTCAAAGATCAGAATGACTTGCAATTTACTTTCGATGTATTCACCTCGCTTATTCTCTTTTTCCTCATTTTTCAGTTTTACAGGAACATCAAAAAGAAACGTTATTCCTCCATTCATAAAGATGAGGAAAACCGAAAAAATATTGAAAAGTTTGTACTGTTAAAGAAAGCACTTGCTGCTGTGCTCATACCTGTATTAGTGATTTTAGCTTCCTATACGCTTATCCACTGGGCAGTGGTGAGTATTCAAGATTACAGAAGTGGCATACTAGAATTCAAGCAAATCAATAACATCTTCTTCGATGACTTCTTTACGCTATTGATTGTTGTCGATGTTTTATTGCTACTCTTCTCCTTCTTCTACTCGGACAAGTTTCACAAAATTATCCGAAATTCAGGCTTTGTCATTTCTACCATTCTTCTCAAAGTATCACTCTCCTCTTTCGGTCTAGTCAGCAATTTTTTGATCATAGGCGCTGTCCTTTTTGGGTATGTCATCTTGATGGTACACAACCTATTTGATGAAAAGATAACGACTGAAGATGAAACTGATACCTAACTCATCCCCCGCTCTTTCATAAGAAAAAGTAACTTTTCAACCATCCACTGGTCGAAAATATTCCTACACTCATCGAATATTTGGTATAATAGTAATACCTTGTATTGCAAGAATAAAGGCAATACCTTATATTTGCAGTATGAAAGCACACGATAAACTGGAAAATACGCAAGCGCAGATGCGCAAAGGCATACTGGAGATGTGCGTATTGTCGATCATCGCGGCAGAGGAAGCTTACCCTTCTGATATTATTGAGGAATTAAAATCTCATCAATTGATCGTAAAGGAGGGAACACTGTATCCGTTGCTAAGTCGGTTGAAAAATGCCGATTTGCTTGCTTATACTTGGAAAGAAGTAGAAGGAAAAGGACCACCACGCAAATACTATACGCTCACTCAAGAAGGTCACACTTTCTTGAAGGCTCTACTACAAACATGGGAAGCCCTGTCGCTTGCCGTTCAAAAAACAACTGAAAATATCCACACACATGAATAAGATTGTCAATATTAATTTGGGTGGCTATCCGTTTAGCATTGACGAGGATGCGTATGGAAAACTGACCACCTACTTAAACACGATACATCACCACTTCGAAACATCCGAAGGCTACGACGAAATCACGACCGACATTGAAATTCGGATGGCGGAGTTGTTTCAAGAGCGTTTGGGGAGTCGTGCGATCGTGACCAGTCAAGATGTAGCAGCTGCTATTTCCATCATGGGTACTCCCGAAGATTTTGGGGCAGAAACAATAGCAGAAGAACCCATTCGACAAACAGAGAAAGATAACAAATTTGGCATCAAAACTGGGAAACGCCTGTTCCGCAATGAGGAAGATGCAGTACTAGGTGGCGTATGTAGTGGTTTGGCGGCTTATTTAGGCATTAAAGACCCACTTTGGTTGCGCTTGATACTTGTTCTTTTAGTCCTTTCTTCCGTCGGTTTTTTAGTCCCTGCCTACTTCATCGCTTGGGCAATTGTGCCAGCAGCGAAGACAGCAGCCGATCGCCTATCTATGCGTGGTGAACCCATCAATGCTTCCAATATTGGAAAGATGGTGGAAGAAGAAATGAAAGATTTGTCGGAGCGCATTTCTGATATTGGTGAAGATTGGAGTGAGAAATTTGGGGGTGGCAAGAATAAGTTTGATGGAACAGGTTCGGCTATTCGAGATGGCTTGTCTGGCGCGATTTACTACTTAGGCAAGATACTACGTGGCATTATTCAGTTTGTGATGAAGATTGGACGACCGTTTCTGATCCTTTTCAGTATACTGCTTTGCTTAGGTTTGTTGTTTACTTGGGTGGCAGGACTAATAGGTATCTCCCTGACGATGCCTCTAGCAGACTACTTTGTTCCTAGTCGGACAGGCTTGGCTTACTTAGGTGTCATCAACGTCTTTAGTGTAGTGACCATTCCACTCGCTTTTCTAGTCCTTCTATCGTTCCGACTATGGTCAGGCGCGCGACTCAATCGCTACTGGAGAGGAGGCATGTTGGGCTTTTTTGCTATCAATATGATTAGTTTGGGAGTACTAGGAAGTTCTTTTATGCGTGACTTTCAAGCAGGTACAAAAGTTACTTTGTCCGAGCAGACACTCAGTGGTATAGACACGCTTTTACTAACTGTAGATCAAACAGATGACTTAGATCAAAACTGGTTAATCGCTGAGCATTTATTCGCAGATGAAGACCGCCTCTACGTAGAACTATCACACATTGATGTACGCATTAGTGAGGATGACCAGTTTCATCTTGAAGAGGTGGTATATGGTCGCGGTCGCAGTCGAAATGAAGCAGAACGATTAGCTTATCTACCTGATTATGAAATTGTTAGAAAAGGGAATCAACTTATTTTACCAGGTTCTTGGAGCCTACCAAAAGG
The DNA here is from genome assembly GCA_964385665.1 of uncultured Saprospiraceae bacterium. Classification (GTDB taxonomy): domain Bacteria; phylum Bacteroidota; class Bacteroidia; order Chitinophagales; family Saprospiraceae; genus JAAUTG01. The sequence goes on along the minus strand of CAYLPW010000058.1, from coordinate 8,740 downwards.
TAATAAGTATAGAGGACAAGATGTTCGAATCAGTATAGCTGTACCTGAAAATGCACACCTTCAGTTGGATGGTCGAACGGTCTATTCGTTGCGCAATCTTCCATACATCAGTCATGAACACCGTACCAGTTCCAGATATGATCGGATAGATACTTGGAAAATGACGAGTGAAGGCTTGATGAATCTAAGTTTAGAGGAAGAGCTGAAGAACGTCGAGCGACTTTCTGATGCCCATGAATTTTAAGTAAATTCTTTACCTTGCACAGCAGACCAACTTTCAACAATCATGAAATGTTTGCTGCTATCTTTGCTCTGCTGTGCTACCTTTTTTCCCTTCACTTTCGCCCAACCACAACCTGGCGACGTCTACCGCGAATACGTTTGGCTACCAACTTCCATTAGTGACGAGATGCCTTTCCTTCGTGTCGGTGGCCACTTAGATTACGCCACTTCCGAAGATCATTTTCCAAACGATCAGCACGACAATGGAAAGATTCCACTGCCTTTTGAGTTGGATCTAAAACACGCCCGACGAGCAGAAATGAGCTTCGAGCGCGTCCAATCGCACGTCGATACACGAGGCTTGCGCCTGCAAGTCAACGACAGCGATTGGCTACCCATTCTACCACCAAAACGTATTCCACAACCTGCCACCAACTACATGTTCCACGACTACCCGACTGTGCGTATTCCGCTGAATGAATTGACTACTAACGATCAGAATACCTTCCAACTCCAAGTCGATTCGACACAAAAATGGAGTTGGCCGCAAAACATCTTTTATGCGGTCACGCTTCGTATCTACTACGACGCTGCACAAAAATCGCATACCAATGGAAACCTAAAAGGCATCAAAAAGGGAAAAGCAATCTCAGGAAATCCTACACTTTCCATCAAAACCAAAAGCGAAATTCCCATTCAGCAAGTCGACTATATTGGCTACTACAAAGACTTCAATTGGCAAGGCGACGGCAACTATCAAAACTGGCAGAAAAGTGAATACCGTGGGAAGTGGCGCAATCACATTGGGAGCAGTTCGAATGAGCCATTTGAAGTAAGATGGAACACTGAATGGTTGCCCGACCAATATGAATCCATGCAGGTCAGTGCCCGACTACTAGGCGCAAATGGTATCTACTATATGCTGCCAGCGACGCCTAGTTTGAGCCTAAAACGCGACTATAGCGTCGAGTTAAATCCTAGCTATCACGTTCCCGAAGATTGGTCAACAAGAGAGGATACTTTCACGGCAAAATTATCTGTTCACGGCGATCTAGCTCAAGCTGAAAGCTATCAAGTGGCATGGCGCAGTTGGAGTCCATGCTATGCAGAAGGCGTTTTCTTAAATAGTCATCAAATCTATGAGCGCGAAGCCCCATGTTATGACTATGCTGAACACCTGATTGAGTCAAAAGAAGTAGCGCATCTGCAAGTCGGCGAAAATGAAATCACGACTGACATGACACCTCTCCTCGACGGCAAAATGGTACATGGCATGGAAGTCCAATACCCTGGTATGATGCTCAAAGTGAAGTATCAAACACCACAATTTCAAGCTATTCAACTACAAGAAGGCGAATACGAAGGAGTGCCACACTTCATCGTCACGACTCCTTCTGCGACGTACTACTACGATAAAGCTGGCGGTGGTTTATCTCGCTTACTGGATGCGAGTGGTGCAGATTGGATTGACTTTCAGCGCGAACCGTGGAATGACTATCCAGCTTCCGCCGCATCTGCTTATCGCGGTATTCCCAATTTCGTGTTTGGTGGTGAAATGAGTGGCGCAGGACATCCTGGACATGATAAATGTAAGAGCGAACTAGTGGGTACAAACAAGATCCGCAGCACATCGCTAGACGGCAACTGGCAATGGGAGTGGACTTTTGAAGGCGATTATGCTAGGGTCGAAATGCAAAAAGTCGATCCTAAACAGCCGTATTGGTTGCTCTACGAAGGCACACCCGCTGGACGCTTCGAGCCTGGCAATCACTTTTTTGGCAGTGATCAGCAAGACTTCACTTGGACAGCTTGGGACTACTATAAAAGTGAGCAACAATACGCCAACTGGCAGTGGGCGTATTTCGGACATCGCGATCATGACTATGCCCTACTACTGGCACAGGAAAAACCCGATAATTTATCTGATACCTTTTCTTATCTCGGCAATACAGAAAGAGGAATTGACTCACCGACTGGCATGGTGGTGTTTGGTTTTGGACGCGCTGAAGGAGCAAAACCGTTGATGACGCAGCCGAATGTGTTTTATTTGAGTGTGGAGCGGTTGAATAATCGAAAAAAGAGACACCGTACAATGGCGAAACGCGTAAAGAAATTCCTGTAATCAATACTTTCAACCCGTTGATTTCATCGACCATCAATTTTAATGCATTGCCAATATCAGAGATTTTTTGAGCTTCGTCAATGACCAACAGTCGTTTCTTATCTACGATTTGAGTCAATGCAGGAAGGCTTCGACGAGCAAACAGCTCACGAGTAGCAAGATCTTTGCCGTTCAAGAGAACATACCTTTCTTTGCTTTCTGCTAGTACTTGTTGCAGTAGAAAGGTCTTTCCGACTCGACGTGATCCTAATAAAACAACCACTTTATTGGGCTTCAAATACCTGAAAATTTGATCTTTTGTGGTGCGAGGGATAACAAGCATAAAACTTACTTTTGAACGAATTAACGTTAATTCGTTCAAAATAGCGTATTAGTCGTTACTGCATACATGTAAACCAATTGATGTGACGGATTAGAAAAATTCAGTGTTAGTTCCGTACCACCTTCTCACTCCCCAACCACCGCCCCTCCTCAAAAACAGCCACCACATACACCCCCTTCGGTAAATGCGAGACCTCAATAACTGACTCCTCCGAAACCACTACTTCTCGCCCTTGCAGATCATATACATGAATAGAAATGTCTTGTCTGTTTTCGGGTAATTCGATAGTAATTTGGTCTTGGCTTGGGTTGGGGAAAACGTGGAAGGTGAGTTGGTTTTCGGTGTTGTTGGTGGAGGTGAGTTGGCAGGGACTCTCATATACA
>CAYLPW010000058.1:0-5593 GCA_964385665.1 uncultured Saprospiraceae bacterium | reverse complement strand
TATTATGTTTGTAAACGGGTTGTTTGTGCTATTGAAATAGAAAGCTTTAATGCTATCTAATCCAAACCTTGGGGGTTCACCATAGCAATCTAATCGGTTATCTACATAATTGGTAATACTATCTAAAACCATTTGGAAATAACCGTTATCAAATATATCGCCAGGCATTAGCGAAAAATCATATAATAGTTCTTCCTCCGAAGTGGAGGAAAGTAACAGCTTTTGATAAATTCTTTTATTTAAAGTATCCTCACGGAAATATTTGATATTAGTGCTTGTTTCTTCTTCATCAAAGCATTGTGTTAAGTCACAAGTTGTTAGATTAACCCTATAATAAGTATAATTATTCACTATTGTATCTTCAAGTAATTGAATTCTTTCGTCTAGAATAATACCAAATTCTATGCCCTGAAAATTATACCACTCGTTTCCCTTCTCCAATAAGGGACGATAGTCTTGAGCAAGTATGTACTGCTGAAGTATCACTAGATATAAAAAAACACATAATATCTTTTTGTCCATAATTGGAAATGTTTAGCTTTATTCTTTCACCACCTTCTCACTCCCCAACCATCTTCCCTCCTCAAAAACAGCCACCACATACACCCCCTTCGGCAAATGCGAGACCTCAATAACTGACTCCTCTGAAACTACTACCGCGCGCCCTTGCAGATCATATACACGGATAGAAAAGTTCTGTCTTCCATCAGGTAGTTCGACAGTAATTTGGTCTTGGGTTGGGTTGGGGAAAACATGGAAGGTGAATTGGTTTTCGGTGTTTTTAGTGGAGGTGAGTTGGCAGGGGTTGTCGTAAAAGTCACAATACGTATATCTAAATAGATTTGTGCCTTGACCGTTTTTATGACATAACAAACTTTGTGCACCAAAACCTATTCCACCACCTCCCCATCTAGAAGTATTTTCAAGTAACCCAGCGAGACTTCCTATTCCCTCAATCCAAATTATACTGTATATAAGTCTAGGCAGTCCTCCAACCTCAGTGAAATAAAAAACTTTTGGTGTATCTATCTTAATCTCATCATCAAATCCAAAGCAGTCTAAATTACTGTCAGCGTAATCAGTAATACTATCCAGTACCATTTGATAAAAACCATTATTAAATGTATCACCAGGCATTAAGGAAAAATCGTAAAGAAGGTAATCTATGGTATCGTAGAAAATATAACGCTGATATATTTTCTTCTTAGTTACATCTTCTCTAAGATAACTCGTATGAAAGCCTCCATCAACTATATCTTCATTAAAACACTCTCTTAAATCACATGTCGTTATGTCCACTTTGTAATAGAGATTATTTTCTATCACTGTATCTTTAATAGTTTGTATTTTTTGATCTATTACGATGCCAAACTCTGCTTGAAAAAAGCTGTACCATTCACTACCTTTTTCCAATAGAGGACGATAATCTTGAGCAAGTAAACACTGTTGAAATGTGACTAGAAATAAAAAAACACATAATATCTTTTTGTCCATGATTGGGAATGTTTAGCTTTATTCTTTCACCACCTTCTCACTCCCCAACCACCGTCCCTCCTCAAAAACAGCCACCACATACACCCCCTTCGGCAAATGCGAGACTTCAATAACTGACTCCTCTGAAACCACTACTTCTCGCCCTTGCAAATCATATACACGGATAGATATGTCTCGTTTGTTTTCAGGTAACTCGACAGTAATTCGGTCGTGGCTTGGGTTAGGGAAAACGTGGAAATTTAGTTGGTTTTCGGTGTTGATGGTGGAGGTGAGTTGGCAGGGGTTGTCGTAAAAGCCGCAGTATTTATACTTGAAAGTATTCTCACCGTTACCCTTATTATGACATAATAGAGACCCAGGACCTGCTGCTCCACCTCCCCAAGAATGTAAATTATCTATTTCTAAAAGACCTTTTAAACTACCTATTCCTTCGACCCATATAATATTTAAGTAAGGATTATCTGTATCATTAAAGTAAAAAATCTTGATGCTATCTATATCAAATTGAGGTTGCTGCCCGAAACAATCTAACCGATTATCTACATAATCAGTGATACTATCTAGTACAAATTTTTCATATCCAGTATCAAAAGTATCGCCAGGCATCAATGAAAAATCATATAATAAATAATCAGTTGAAGATGAGGAAAAGATACGTCTTTGATAAACTTTTCTTTCTAACGTGTCCTCTCGAACATAAATGATGTTGTTTATTCCGCTAAGTTCATCTTCATCAACACATTCGGACTCTGAACTAAAACAAGAAGTAATATCTGCCTTGTAATATATCTTATTATCTATAATAGTATCTTCTAATAATTGAATTCTTTTATCTGCAACGATGCCAAATTCAAATTGCTCAAAACTATGCCATTCACTACCTTTTTCCAATAAAGGACGATAATCCTGAGCAAATATGTACTGCTGAAGTATCACTAGATATAAAAAAACACATACTATCTTTTTGTCCATAATTGGAAATGTTTAGCTTTACAGAATATCACAAAGTTAAATCAAAAAGTATTATGAAAGCTCCTATCCTGACACTTTGTTCTATTCTAGCTTCTCTATCTTTTCTCGTTGCTCAAAATCCTACCATTTATGGTTACGCTGAAGACATATTTCTAGGCACTGCTCCCGTTGAGTTTGCGATTTATCCTGCTACGGATTCCATCATGGCAAAATCGGCCGTTGAAAGTGGTGATAGTACCATTTTTCAAGGTGGCTCTATTGTTCAGCTTGAGGATGGTTTTCATGCTAAAGCAGGTAGCTATTTCATTGCCCGAATAGAAACAGGAAATACACCAGGATATATTCTACCCGAAACCCCATCTTTCTATGATTATGTCCGTTTTAATGCAACGCCGAGAGATACTTCCGAAGGTGTTTTTAGCCAGTTGTTGTTTAAGAGAAGCTTAATTTGGAACGAAAGGCTCTATCCAAGTGGCAATCCAGAGTTAGCAGGAAGTGCTATTTTTAATTACGCTAAAGCGTTTAATGAAGGCACACTTGCTGTTTGTGGCACATCCGCAAATTGGGAGTGTATCGGACCCACAGGTTACCCTGAAGGTGGGATTTCAACAAGAGGGACAGGTCAAATACATGCTCTTTATTTTAGCCCTAATTATTCGAACGATCAAACCGTTTATGCAGCAACTAATTGGGGTGGATTGTGGAAACGGGTCGGTAATGGAGATTGGCAAACACTGAATACCGATAATCAATTACCATTTACTTCTGTTTCAGAGATAGTAATCGATCCTACAAATACCAATCGAATCTATATTACAACAGGCGATGCGGAGTTTACGCTAGGACATCACGCTCAAAATCCTGATGGCACACCCAGTACTTTTACTCCTCTTTTTACCGCAGGCGTTTATCGCAGCACCGATGGTGGTCAAAATTGGATGCCCATCAACGGAACAAATGAGTTTTTACTTAATGAATTCAATATTGGTGGAACGATCCGAAAAGTTAGGATGCACCCTACTAATAATACTGAATTAATTATTGCAACTAGCAATGGCGTTTATCGCACGCTTAATAGTACTGTACCTAATCCAACATGGGTACAAATAGCCGATCTTGACGATTATGAATTAAAAGGATTGGAATATAAGCCCAACGATTCTCAAACGATCTACACCAGTGGAATTGATATCTATCGTACTACGGATGGCGGTACTAATTGGGCTTCTATGACAGGAGTAGGTACAGGATTAGATTTGGATAATTTGCCTAATGTTGGAGATGTGGTTGTTCGTATTAATGTAACGGTTTCACCTGCCAATCCTAATAAGTTATATGCCTATCTAATTACTCAAAACCCGATCATAATTGATGATGTACGAGAACCAAATCGAGGACATATTTATGTGTTCGATGGAACATCATGGGAACTGAAGCATACAGAAGAGCAAAGAAACAGAGTGTTTTTAACTCCGCAGCGTTCTGCCATCGCTGTCGCACCAAATAACGAAAACGAGATTTATTTTGGTACATCTTATCTTCATGGAACTGATAATGTTGAGACGAAAAGTATCGAGCGTCTTTCTCCTTATTCAGCTAGTACTTATCACGCAGATGTTCACGCTTTGACTTTTGAACCTAATTCCAATAATTTGTATGTCGGAACGGATGGTGGTGTGCATATTAAAGATCGTACACGTCAAGATGCAGATTTATCTAGTTTTACGGAAATATCAGATGGATTACAAGTCACTACTCCTTATGGATTTGACGATACAGAAGGTCGTACCGATCGCATTATGATCGGTAATCAAGATACAGGAACGTATATCTTCAAAGATGGGGAATGGGAAATAATAGAGGGTGGAGATGGATTCAACGGAAAAATAGATGACCGAACAGGCTTAGCGTTTGGTAGTAGCAATACGAGTGCTTCACAAAAAGCCTATCCTTCACGGTTTACGTTATTTTCTTACGATTTTGACTTAAATAGGCGAGAATTTGGAGAATATAGACCAGGTTCAAGTTTTAGACCTAAAACCCAACCTACTGATCCAAGAGAAAACGCAACGACATGGATTAGAGGTACATTTGACATGGTCAATCATCCTCAAACAGAACGTCCTTATTTTACCATGTCTGAAATCTATGAGCGTATCAAAGAAGGACAAGCAGAGAATACCGATAGTGCCGATGATCTTTGGAAATTGCGCTCTGATATTGGCTTAGATGTATCAGAACAATGGAAAAGACAACAGCTCACACAGCTTGATATTTCAGAATCAAACCCCAATTTCATGTTAGCCAGTTTGAGTGGAATTGCAGTTGATGTTCCTCAATACGCACCAAATAACACCCTATTAGTTCAGCCTCGACTATTCCGTACCATTAACGGTGGCTGTGATGGACGTGGCGACTTTGGGAATGTAGATTGTTTTCAAGACATCACTGAAAATCTAATTAGTAGCGGAGTCAAAAACGATTCTTATCAATTAATCTTTCCGCGTTTTGGGGTTCAAGCTATTATCCCAATCATTACAGGTGTTGCCATCGACCCCGAAGATGACAAGAAAGCATGGGTTTCTTTCACAGGCTACCAAGCTGATGCCAAAGTATGGTACACAGATGATGGTGGCGATACATGGTACAATGCAGACCCTAACCAATCGCTCAACAATTTGCCCATCAACGACATCGTTTATCAGCGCGGTAGCAACGACCGCATCTACGCAGCAACTGATGCAGGTATTTACTACAAAGACGACAACATGACCGATTGGGAGCGGTTTTGTGATTTTCCAAATGTGCGTGTGGTGGAGTTGAAGATCAACTACTGCATGGGAAAGATACGCGCAGCTACCTTTGGACGTAGTATTTGGCAAGGTGATTTGTTGCCAACCGATGGTACATTAGGAAATGCTAATCTATTCATCAATGCGAATACAACATGGACAGAGGATCGAGGCTTGAACCGTAATTTGCGGATTGGTGCAGGTAATAAATTGACCATTGACGGCGCAACGATTAGTTTGCCCAAAGACGGAAAAATCATCATCGAACGAGGCGCAGAGCTAGAAATCATTAACGGTACACTCACCAACAACTGCGATGAAATGTGGGCAGGTAT
>CAYLPW010000057.1:0-21447 GCA_964385665.1 uncultured Saprospiraceae bacterium | reverse complement strand
ACCTACTCGCTGTTTTGACTGTTGTTAATGTTAATCTGAATTCAATAACAAACCCGCCTATCCATATAATTATGCAAATATTACCGTCGGGCGAATTTACCTTTTTATTGTCCTAATTTTCTATAAAGCCTGTTTAGTAAGCACATAAGCTTTATGAAGAAATTAGAACAGATAGATTTAATTATTTCACATTCCTTAACTTTGTTTCAAAACAACGATACATTAAACTTATGAAGAACTATTTTCTCCTGCTATTGATGTGCGCCGCTATTTGGACACCTCAATATGCGCAACAAGCAGAAACAGAATCGGAAACGCAAGATATTACCCTAGAAGGTATTTGGCAAAACTACACCTTTTACGCACGGGGCGTTCGGGGTTTCAACTTCCTGAATGACGGCAAAAGTTACACCCGTTTAGAAAGTGGGAAAGTGCAGCAATACGACTTTTTGACAAGCGATCTGGTAGGCACTTTATTCGATAGCGAGACATTAGTAGACAAAATTAACTATAGTGACTACTCCTTTAGCGATGCAGAAGATAAACTACTACTGACCACAGAAAGCGAGTCCATCTATCGCTATTCCTCTCGCGCCAACTACTACGTGTGGGATCGAAAAACCAACGAATTAGAACCCCTATTCGATGAAGGGAAACAACGTTATGCCACCTTCAACCCAAATGCAGATAAAGTTGCTTTTGTCTATAAAAATGATCTGTATGTGCGAGATCTGATGACTGGCAAACTGACGCGCATCACTTCCGACGGTGAATACAACAATATCATCAATGGTGCTTCCGACTGGGTCTATGAAGAAGAATTTGCGCTGGTGCGTGCTTTTGAATGGTCGCCCGACGGGACAAAAATTGCATTTCTGCGATTCGATGAAGGCGAAGTAAAAGAGTTTATGATGCAATTGTACAAGGATGAATTGTATCCTGAAAACGTGACGTTTAAGTATCCAAAAGTGGGCGAGAAAAATGCAGTAGTGAGCGCCCACGTCTATGACTTGACGAATGGAAAACTGGTCAAAGTAGAAACAGGCGACGAAGCCGATCAATATCTGCCACGCATCCGCTGGACACCTAATGGCAAACTATGTGTTTTCCGTATGAACCGCCATCAGAACCAACTGGATTTGCTAATTGCAGACACGGCAACTGGCAAAACAGAGACTCTGTACAGCGAGAAAGAAGATCAATATGTTGCAGAGGGCATATTGGATAACATTAGCTTTTTGCAGGACGGCAAACATTTCGTGATGACGAGTGAGCGCGATGGTTATCATCACGTTTATTTGCACAATATGCAAAGTGGTCAACAAGTGAAGCAATTGACTGCCGGTGATTGGGACATCACTAATTTCTATGGTGTGGATGAAGCGAATCAACTAGCTTACTACCAAGCAGCGAAAGAAACACCTATGCGTACGCATGTCTATTCGGTCGATTTGAAAGGTAAAAGCAAGCAACTGACCAACAAAGAAGGCTCAAATAATGCGACGTTCAGCAATACATTCGACTACTATATTCTGAATCATTCGACCATCAATACGCCTCCTACTTATGGCATCTATGATCGAAAAGGTAAATTGATTCGTGATTTGGAAGACAACGCGCGCATCGGCGATTTGCAGGAAGAATATGCAACTGCACCTATGGAGTTTTTCAACTTTACGACCGCAGATAATGTAAAATTAAATGGTTGGATATTGAAGCCGAATGACTTTGACGAAACGAAGGAGTATCCAGTCTTTATGTATTTGTATGGTGGTCCTGGTAGTCAGCAGGTAACAGATGGCTGGAAAGGTCAAAATTATTGGTGGTTTCAGATGTTGGCGCAGCAAGGATTTATTGTCGCATGTGTCGACAATCGGGGAACGGGTGCGCGAGGAGAAGAGTTTAAGAAATCTACTTATTTGCAATTGGGACATTACGAAACCATCGATCAAATTGCAGCGGCGACTTACTTAGGCGATTTGCCATATACAGATAAAGATCGCGTTGGCATTTTTGGGTGGAGTTATGGTGGTTACATGTCTTCGCTTTGTTTGTTGAAAGGAAATGATGTGTTCAAAGCAGCTATTGCCGTAGCTCCTGTGACAAGCTGGAAGTGGTACGACACGATTTATACGGAACGTTTTATGCGTACTTTAGAGGAAAATGAAGAGGGCTACAAAGAGAATTCTCCAGTTTATTTTGCTGATCAGTTGAAAGGTAATTATTTATTGGCACATGGTATTGCGGATGACAATGTTCACTATCAGCACGCCGTCGAAATGTCCAAAGCGTTGATTAGCGCGAATAAACAGTTTGATACTTATGCCTATCCAAATCGCAACCACGGCATCTACGGCGACAATGCGCGTTTGCATTTGTATACAAAAATGACTAACTTTTTGACGGAGAAGTTGAAGAACGACGATTCGCCAGTGGGTGGAGATGTTCGTCCTTAATTTGAATAGTCATGGTGTGGTTGACAGTCGCGCCGTGACCTCAATCTCAACTCTCAACCTCAACCCTTTTTTCATTCATTTACAATACCTAACCTATGCTCTTAAAAATTCATCCAGAAAACCCAGAAGGCAGAAAAATTCAGCAAGTAGTTGACATATTGGACGCTGGTGGCATCATTATCTATCCAACAGATACCGTCTACGGAATTGGATGCGATATTTACAATCAAGAAGCTGTGGATCGCATATGCAAAATACGTGGACTTGATCCAGTAAAGGCAAGGCTATCATTCATCTGCAAAGATATTAGTCAGATCACTGAATACTCACAGCCTATTGATAATGAGGTATTTCGATTGATGAAACGGGTACTACCCGGCGCGTATACGTTCGTTATTAACTCGAATAACAAAGTGCCTCGACTGTTCAAGAATCGCAAAAAAACAATTGGGGTACGTATCCCTGATAACACCATTCTACAACATATTGTAGAAACGCTAGGTCGTCCTATTTTGACCGCTTCCTTGCGTTCAGATGATGAAATCGCGGAGTACTTTACTGATCCGATTGACATCTACGATGACTATCAGAAGTTGGTGGACATCGTCATAGATGGTGGCATTGGTAAAAATGTAGCATCGACTGTTTTGGATTGTACTGGCAATGAAGTAGTTGTATTGCGACAAGGAGCTGGCGAACTGTAAGACATCTTCAGAGGTAGTAAGTAGGCAGACTATACCGCTTACTACCCATTTTCGCTTTACATTTCATCAGTCAGAACATCCCCGTCTCTTCAAACGCTCCCTTTCCCTAAACACTCCAATCACTCACTCATCTTCACCATTAACAAATCGTTGGCAAAGCATTTGCGCTCATCTATTTGGCTTTCTTTATCTTTGTGTCATGCAAGGAATATCAGTATCTTTGCGCCGTTTTTCTACTTTTTTACTCAAAAATTTATCCATTCCATGTTGAAGAATTTAAATCTAAGCATCTTGGTATTGGCTTTTGCACTAATAGCAGCAAGTTGTACTAACGATAACGATCAAGAAGTACGTGAGGCAGCCGTCACAGCAGTGACACCTCAGACGACTCAACCTGCAGCAACAGCTCCTAATATGGCGACGCCAGATCAAGTGACTGTTCCTGATGGTCCAACAACTACTATGACATTCCCAGAAATGACCTATGATTTTGGAACAATCGACGCTGGCGAAAAAGTACGTCACGTATATGCGTTCACCAATACAGGTGATGAGCCTTTAGTTATCAGCAACGCACGTGGTAGCTGTGGTTGTACAGTACCACAATGGCCACAAGAAGCAATCGCTCCAGGTGAAGATGGTGAAATCGTAGTCGAGTACAACAGTAAAGGAAAGTCTGGCAAAGAGACGAAAACAGTAACAATTACTGCTAATACCATGCCTGCTGTAACTAAGCTAACGATCACAGGTACTGTGAATCCTGCAGCAGCAACAACTGATGTACAGGTTGTTCAGTAAAACAACTAATTAACTGTTTTACACCGTTTCAGATAAACAAAACGCTTGTCCATCTTTTTATAGAGGGCAAGCGTTTTTTTATTTCAAATTACTCGATGCCGATCAAGAACTACTTATCACTCATCAAGTTTTCGCATACTATTTTTGCTTTACCTTTTGCTTTAGTAGGCTTCTTTTTAGCTACTCAAGGAGAGGGGCATATCTTTGATTTTCGACTATTCGTTTTAGTATTGCTGTGTATGGTCTTCGCTCGAAGTGCGGCAATGGCTTACAATCGTTATCTAGACAGAGATATTGATCGAAAGAATCCACGCACGATTGGACGCGAGATTCCCGCTGGTATTATACAGCCTCGTGCGGCTTTAGCTTTTGTGGTCATTACTAGTCTTTGTTTTATTGCGACTACCTATTTTATCAACTGGATTTGCTTTCTGCTGTCACCTATCGCTTTATTGATTGTATTGGGTTATAGCTACACGAAACGGTTTACCTTTCTCTGTCATTTTGTATTGGGTTTGGGTTTAGCGTTGGCTCCTATTGGTGCCTATTTAGCAGTCACTGCACAGTTCGCTTGGCTGCCAGTATTGTACGCCTTTGCTGTTTTGTTTTGGGTATCTGGTTTTGATATCATCTATGCGTTGCAAGATGAAGAATTTGATCGTTCTCTTAACTTGCAATCTGTACCAGTCAAGCTGGGTAGAAAAGCTGCCCTTCGGCTATCTGAACTCCTGCATGTTCTTTGCGCGATCTGCATGTTGATTGCCTCTACTTTACTGGAAGAGCAGTACAGTTCGGTAGCATGGCTACACTGGGTAGCGACTGCTCTTTTCATTGGTCTACTGTTCTACCAACATCGCCTAGTACGCCCCAATGATTTGAGCCGAATTGATTTAGCTTTCTTTACGACCAATGGGATTGCTAGTGTGCTATTTGGAGCGTTATTGATTTTAGATTTTTATATTTGAGTGTGGCATTTGCCTATTGTTCTAAATATTTTTCTTGTTCTCTTCGTTTTACTACTATTATCAATCGCACGTAGTAGGGAGTCCATATAAAACGCTAACTAACTAGTGCTAAGACAACTCATTGATAGCCAATCAATTACTGTAACATCTAATTTTTCCCTTTTCATCTAAGCACTTAAACGAATATGAAGTGGATACCACTCGTAGGGTTATTAATCGGACTTTCTCTCCCCCAGTTGGTGGAGGCACAAAAGATGTTGATGCGCTTGGGCGACTACAATCTTAAGCAAGGCGACTACAAAGGAGCAGCAGAAATTTACGAAAAAGTACTAGACAAATACGACACTTATACGCCAGCTATTTTCAAACTGGCAGTTGTCTATCGACAGCTTAACGATCTAGGCAATGCAGAACACTACTATCGAGAGTCGCTTCAATATCCCGACGCTCCTCCTACGATGATGCTGGAATACGCACAAATTCTTCAAAAGAATAATAAATGTCCAACTGCTAAAATTTGGTATGATAAATATGCGAAGCTGTATCCTAATGAAGAACGGGCTCAGCTACTGAAACGATCCTGCGACTATCAAAATGAATTGATGAAGAAAAACGCAGACATCTACGAAGTCCGATCACTGTGGTTCAATTCTGCTGCTAATGACTTTAGCCCTACTTACTTTGAAGATGGCATCGTTTTTGTTTCTAATCGGGCTGTCGATCCATTGTCGCAAGGTTGGATTGCTCGAAGTGGTGCGCCTGTTTTCAATTTGTTTAAAGTCAAAACTGCACCTATTGATTCTACCTCTTTCTCCATGTGCGACTTCATGTACATCAATCCAGAACTTCTGCCCGTACCTATCAACTCTATTTACCATGAAGGCTCAATTGCCTTCTCTCCCAATGGTCAAGAAGCTTTCTTGATGAGAAGTGGTGTAGTCGAAGACGGTTTTTCTGCAAAGAGTTCTGCTCATCTGCAATTGTATTATACCCAACTTCTCCAAAACAGTTGGATTGAACCTACACTGTTGCCGTTCGGTAGTCCACAGTATTCTATTGCTTATCCTGCGCTATCGCCCGACAACAAGTACCTGTATTTTGCGTCTGATATGCCGAATGGTTATGGTGGTATGGACTTGTATCGAGTAGAACGCATAGATGACCGCTGGGGAACGATTACTAATTTAGGCAGCAATATTAACACAGAAGGGGACGAAGTTTTTCCTACATTAGATGCCGCTGGACGGCTCTATTTTGCGTCCAATGGTCAAATTGGATTGGGGGGGTTGGATATTTATAGTGTTGAAGAAGTAGTAGAAAATGATTGGGGATTTCCTGAAAATCTAGGCTTCCCCATCAACACATCTGCCGATGATTTTGGATTAATCATCAACGAAGAAGGCACATGTGGTTACTTTTCTTCCAATCGCACAGGTGGCAATGACGACATCTATAGTTTTTCTCGACCAACAGCTAATATTCAAGTAGTTGTATACGACGAAAGAACTGGAGAATTACTGCGTCGTGCGCAAGTGCAAGATAGCTGCACGCAAGACGTACTATTCACGAACGTCGTGGGGAAAGCAGTTTTTGATATGCCTTTAGATCGCTGTTGCACGTTTATAGCTACCCGAGAAGGTTACCATTCAGCTCAAGTAGAAGGATGTACGAAAGCCCTTTTTTATGGAGATGAGGTCACTCTTGAAATACCGCTCCGTCAGCAGTTAACTTTTAAGCTGACAGGTATCGTATTTGATGAGTATACTGGTCTTCCGCTCAATAACTCAACCGTCTACTTAACAAAAGATGGTGTGCCAAAATCGACTATAACGGTTGTGACTGATGTCTCAGGTCGTTTCACATTTGCCCTGGAAGAAAAAGCTTGCTATTCTATTCAGGCTACCCATGCCGGCTACAAAAGCAAAGTTCAAGAAGGCTACTGTACGGAGATGGATTATTCAGAAACACTGGCGACTAAGGTGTACTTGAATGAGCAGAAGTGAGAGCTGAGAGAGCTTTGAAAGCTGAGAATGTCCGATCAGCTCGGTTGCTCATTGAACTACTAATTTTCTAACTCCACCATCTACATCTTTCAAAAAATAAACACCTGCTACCCAATCACTTACATCTAACTCATGCGTTCCAGAATTTAACTCAATGACTTCTATTAATTGTCCTTGTACATTAAAGATGTGAAAGGTAGTAGATTCATTTGAGCGAATCGTCACCCTATCCACAATAGGATTTGGGAAAACAGAAAACGCATCCTCTTTCTCCACTGCTACGGTACTAACTACCCCACAAAACGCTTCATTCGGGTCGACTTCCCAATACGTGGTTTCTGAGAGGTCTCTTCCTTCAAAAGCTGGGTAGTCTACCCCATAGCGGGTCATTCGGAAGGTGATATTATCGTTGCTAGATAAAACTTCTCCTTGACGCACTGCTCGTCCTGCTTTCAATGGAACGATATATTCCCAAACGACTTCATTTTCAGGAGTCAGTTCATACGCAAAGCCCCACCGACCTGACAATAGCAGTGCATTCCCATTTGGTAAAAATTGTGCGCTAGACAGCCCTGGAGAAGAAGCACGCTCGTCCTGTTCAGGATGAATAATAGTACGCTCGAAGTCAAGCGGTAGATAGCTTACAGTAGCAAAACTATAACTGCCGTTAGTAGTCGTTTCTAATAAGTTCCCAGAAGAAGTGCCGTCAGGTAGGCGATTGTTAAACAAACTTATCACTCCGAAATCACTATCTCCTATTTGTGCAGTTGGATTCAGCCACTGGACATCGTGCTGAAAGAATAGCTGTTGTGCGTCCGCTGTGCCACTATTGTAAGCTTGAGGATTGCCCCATCGGTACAAAAGGTCTCCGCTACCCGTAGCTGCTTCTGCTGTGGTTAGGTTATGGTCAATAATCCACAATTCATCGAAATGAGGAACACTCAACACAATCTGATCCAATACAGGATTGTAATCAATGGCGTTGATATGTAGCCAATCAGGATTACCATTTACTACATCATAGTTAAGATCAATCCGTCCTAAGGCAGCAGCAATAGTTCCGAAGTTTGCCTTTGTTGCATCGTAGTCTTGCACGAGATGATCCCAAGCGTGCCATTCCCAGACAATGCTATCCAGTTCAGGATTCCACTCCAATATCACCTCTGACCAAACTTTATCTTGCGCCAACAAAGCCGTATCCCGACCTGCGGCAATAGCTGCCTCACGATCAAAGCTTTCCCAAGCAATCATCAATATGTTACCATTAGGCAATGGTTCAACATCATGGTGCAGGCGATAGGATGTATCATTTAATGTGAAACTATGTAGTAGTTCATTTTCCCAGGTCAGCACTTCTACTGTTTCACCTGCACCACCTGCCCAAATTGGGCTACCTGGTCCGCTCGTACTCTTTCTCTTACATTTGACTAGATTTCCATTTTCCAACAGATAGACCGCGTTGCCTGGTCGGTCGGTTATTTCTCCAGACCAAGTATGTACAATCTGTCCGCAATTATCTAATAGAAACACATCACCCTGATTGTGAGGAAAGACTAAATTATACCCTTCATAAACAGATTCGGGCTGTTGTTGAATAATTCCTACTGTATTTTGAGCTTGAAGGGATAGACCAAGTACAAATAGATATAGTAAAGTAATCAGTTTCATAAGCTAAACGATTAATAAAAAAGCCATATCCGAGTAGCAAGACTCAAATATGGCTTCAAGTAAAATAAAAAATACCGTTTTACAAGTATCTCTTAGTCGTCCAACGTAAATGGTACACCTCCCGGGAATGTGATCACAGATGTAGCCGACTCACCATATGTATTTGACCATTGGATCGTCCACTCATCTCCGTCGATAGAAGATACATACGTCCAAGTATCACCAAAACTATCGGTGAAGCCAGTAAAGCTTACTTCTTCACAGACATCTGTAAATGTTAGAGCAGGTTGAGCTGCAATACCACCATAGCAAGGTCCATAAGCTCCAAACGACCAGTCAGAGAAGTTGTATACTCCACCACCTTGCGCTTCGACATCTACTGTTCCTGTTAATGGACTCCCATCCCATTCGGGACACCAAACAGCCGTTGTAGTATAGCTATACGTACCAGTCAAATCAGATGGACAAGCTGCTGGTAAAGTATAGTTAAAATGACCACGGAAAGCAGGTCCTCTAACCGTAGCAGAAGAATTATCATTGGTGAATACTCTTCCATCCGTCAACTCAATTCGACCTTGAAAATTGAAGTTATCACCAGCGATGATGTCTTCTGCATTTATGCCGGTCGCGGCTAGTACGTCTGTCGCTGAAATAGTGATCGGTCCAGTTTGTGGAAAGTCACTATCACCTTTACTAAACTCAGAACTACTTATCCGCAGAAATTCTATTGGTCCAACGCTGTTGTCCCCATTATCTGGATTATTATCGTCATAAACTACGTCTACGATATACTCTTCTACCAGTTCTCCTCCTTCAATATCTACGAACTCAACGCTGTACGTGTAGCTAGATCCAGCTATATCTAACAAGTTGATGAGCTTATCTGATTCTTCGATCAGACGTGGATACGCCCCTTTTTCAACGGTGTCTAGCGATACAATCGGTAATCGGTCTTCATCCTCACAAGCAAAAGTGAATAGAAGCCCTACCGCCATAGCGACTAAACCAATTTTATTTTTAATCATGATAATTTTTATTTCTTGGTTATAAGAGTCACGTTTCACGTTTACTAAACTTTGAAAGTTTAGTAAACGTGAAAAACGTGAAAGCTTATTATTTTTTAATAAAGATCAATTGTACCATCATCCCAGAATGTTGTAGCGTTACGCTCTTTCTGTGAAACACTTTGGTTACGCTGAACACTGACTGTAGGATATAGGAAAGTACGAGGAAAAACACCAAATGCAGGCTCTAAAGCAGGCTGCATATTGTTTGGTTTCCCTGTTCTGCGATAAAGATTGTATGCTTCGATACCATTACCCCATGAGGCAATCATCATTTCTTTTGCTACTAAGTCTAGTTTCCCGTCGTCATCTGCAGCGTCGTATAATGCTAGTACATTCTCCACATACTGATTAACATCATCTTCATCTGTACCAAACAGTTCTCTTATCGTACCAGTATCCCCATTTCTTAGTTCAACTTCTGTAGATAGTGTACCTTCAACTAAACTCTCAAAGCTGACTGCTTTAGCAATAGACTCACGGATACCTTGCTCTAATAACATTCGTGCATCTTCACCTGTACCTAGTGTCAAAGCTGCTTCTGCACGCATCAAATCCACCATTGGCGAGATCAGTACTGGCCAGATACCTTCACCTTGTCCACCAGTAGAACCACCTTGTCTGGTATCTTTAAAACTACTATCATCGAACTGACCACCACCTGGATATAGACCATAAGAAGTACGCAAGTTACCATCTGGTGGAATACCTTGTGGATTCAAGTGGTCACGTCCTGAGTAACCAGTGCCTGGAATCACACAATATGGAACATTTGGGCTTGTCGCTTCCCAATGTGCAGGCTTAAATGCCTGATCGGGGAAGATAGAATACTGACAACCATAAGTCGTTTGATCTTGCGCTTCTGAATCTTCAATCTTGCGATAGAAATAGTAACGAATTCTAGGATCTGTAATGGTCACGCCAGCTTCTGTTACCTTATCACCTGCTAACAACCACATAAAGTAGTTAGAAAGATAATCGCCATCTCCTAACTCGTAATGAAGCTCGTAGAATGGATGACGAGAGTTTGGATTGATCCGCTGGTTACCATAGTTGAATTGCAAATCATCTTCGATTGTCTCGATAAAGTTACCACTATTAACAATAGATGTAATTGTTCCTGCATCGCCTGTATTCAGCGCCATTTTCAGCTTAATAGAATTGGCTGCTTTGATCCATTTCTCAGGATCAGAATCATAGAAACCTTCGTAATCTGGCGTAGCCGATATAGGCTGTCCCAAAGTAGCGATAGCTTCATCTAGTAAGGCTGTTGCTGCTGCATACAGCTCCTCGCCACTATCATAAGCTGGCGCGATGTTATCGATACCTTGCAGTGCTTGAGAATTAGGTGCCTCACCGAAAATATCAGCTAGTGCCACCAGCATATAGGCTTTCAAAATTTTTGCAGCCCCTACATGGATATTCAATCCGATAGGCTCAGCAATATTTAAAAGTGCTAATACATCAGGGAAAAGACCCGGATCACCTAGGTTTGTATTCTGATTACCTGAATAGACATCAATCCAAAAAGCACCCATCAAGTCTTCTGTTACAAAGTCTTCATAAGTCCCTGCTCCTGTGAAATGGTACATACGCGCTGCTGCACCAGGATTGAACTGACCTGTTTGAAAGGCATCTCTAAAGCCAATCTGTACGGCGTTGAACAAGTCATCCACGTTGGCTTGTTCTGGAGGAACTCTATTTGGATCATCTAACAAATCCAGTTCAGTTACCTCACAAGCATTCAGAATAGAGAATGCGAGTAGAACTAAAAATAGTTTATTAATATATTTCATAGTTATTGTTCATTCTTTTGAATGATAAAATAATAGAGTGACAGCACTAGAAAAACCAAATTAATGCCATGCTATTCTTGTTTTAATTAATGAATAATCTTAACGAGACATGGCATTAAAATCGTTGATCCAAATGTCAAACTACTGTTTTATTCCTTTTAGTTAAAAAGTAGCGTTGATAGATACTCCATACTTACGTGCTGTCGGTGCAGTACGGAAGTCTAATCCACGACCATTACCTACACCAGTACTGACTACTTCAGGATCATAATTCAACCCGTCAGGAATATTCGGTGCATTAAACCATAGGTTTTCTCCTGAAAAGGTGATACCTAGTCGTCCAAACGGTGTGTTATCTAACAGGCTAGTTGGTACAGAGTAAGCCAAAGAAGCCTGACGCAGACGAATAACAGTTCCATCTAGAATAGCGCCTTCATCATTAAAGAATGTGTTGAATGCTTCATCACCTATGTATACCTGCTTATCGTTTGGCGTACCATCTGAGTTCGCACCATTAGGTAGTACGATTGGAACAGCGCGATCAAAGTCAGAATCTGATGTGTTTCCACGAGCCAACAATGCACCTACTGTAGAAGAGTACAAGTCACCTCCTTGGATATACTGCCATTGGAAACCAAAGCTCACTCCTTTGTAAGAGATATTGTTTAACCAGTTCGCTTGAAAGTCAGGGTTTGGATCTCCAATTACGTCGAAGCCTGCTCGAATATAACCACCTTGACCATCTACTAAAATTCTTCCTTGCTCATCTCTAGCGAACTGTTGTCCCACGATCACACCAAATTGCTGTCCAGGAATAGCAAAGTTACCAAGAGGTGTTACTCCATTATCACCAGCTATAAATACCTGATCAATCCCTTCAAAAATCTCGTTCACCTCAGAGATATTTCTCGTATAGTTCAAAGTAATATCCCACTGGAAGTCACCTACACTAACCGGCACGATGTCTACACCCAATTCTATTCCTCTATTTTCTATATCTGCTGCGTTCACAGTTGTAGATAAGAAACCTGTAGCCGGATCTAATGGCAAGTTAACGATCAAATCTCTAGAACCTTTTCTATATAAAGACAGATCTACACCAAAGCGGTTGTTAAAGAAACTTGCTTCAACACCCCCTTCAATTTCTGTAAACAACTCAGCCCCAAGGTTTGCATTACCCAGCTGTGAAGACACAGAGTTGGTATTCAACGTTCTTCCATCAGGTGTAACGAATACGTTTGTTCTGGTGTCCAAAATACTACGTGTTTGGTAAGGGTCTGGATAACCAGCAGAAGTACCATAGCTACCACGTAGCTTCAAGTAGTTAATAACTGGGTTGCTCTGCAAACCGGCAATTGCATCTGTTGGTACGAAAGACACAGAAACTGAAGGATATAAAACAGAACGATTATCTTGTTCCAAAGTAGACGTCCAGTCATTACGTGCTTGGAAACTCAAATACAAGTAGTTGTCAAATGCTAAAGTTGATGTTGCAAAAGCTCCTAATGTATTTTCTTCTTGAAAACGAGAGAAACTAATATCGTTGATAAAGTTATCATGTGTCAGTAGTCCGTAAACGAACTGGTTGGTTGAAAGTAACCCAGTTACATCATTCACTTCTCTTCTAAAGTTTGCTCCAACTACCCCATCTATCGTCAAACGATCACTGATGTTAAAGTTATACAATACATTGAAAAGCTGATCTGTAATACGATTTTCTGTATTAAAGGTGTTCATTTCACCTAATCCATTGTTGAATGTTCCACCTTTGTTGATGTAACGTGTGTTAGACTGATTGAAACGATCTAATCCTAAACGATACAAAAAGGTGATGTTGTCACCCAAATCATAAGACACTTCAGTAGTAGAGAAGAAACGCTGAATATCCTCTGTCTGTCCACCATTGTTCAATATCCAGCGAGGATTTTGAATGGGGGAACCCCGACGATAATAGACGTTTGATCCGTCAATAGGTGATTGATAAGGTAGGTTTAGTAAGTCGATAGAACGAGGTGTAAATAGCAATGCACCAAACAATCCATTTCCATCACCACCAAACGCTTGACCTGTAATAGGAGATTCTCTTTCCGTAGCAACAAAGTTGAATGTTCCTTTTACTCTAATTCCATTCGTAAGTGTAGTCTGCGCACCTAACCCGAAGTTGTGCTTATCTAAGAAGTTAGAACGAGCGTTATCGTTACGGTCATCCTTCCTAGGTGTAAATCCTTCCTCTGTCAAATAAGAGTAGGAAGCAGAAATAGAAGAATTAGCCCCTAAACGGCTTTGTACAGAAACATTAGTATTAGAAGAAAGTGCTGGTTGGAAGAAATTTTCCACACTTTCGTACGGCTGATACACATAGTCTTGGTCAATGAATTCAGGGAAGTCATCACGATACTGTGCTTGATCGTAAGGGTGTGTGATCAACACTTGTCCTTGATCATTAACACCACGGAAGTCAGAACCATAAGAAGAGGGGCGAGTATCGTCAAAAGCAGCTCCCCAGTTAGAGAAGAACCAACCGAAACCTGCGTTAAATCCATTACCATATGTATCTTGGTAATCAGGTAGGTTAGCAATATCCGACTGGAAGATACCTTGTGTGATACTGATTTCCATTTTCTTGTTAGCATCCGCACCGGCTCTACCATTTTTAGTAGTCACCAATACTACACCATTACGTCCTGCTTCACCATATAATACAGTAGCAGAAAGTCCTTTCAAGATAGAAATTTCTTCGATGATGTTTGGATCTAAATCCAAGAAACGAGAAGAAGAACTCGCTTGACCTGCCCCAAAAGAAGTACCACCAGCACCACCAGTAGCTTGCGTTGTACCCGTGTTAAACGGTACACCATCTACGATGAAAAGTGGTTGGTTGGAACCTGTAATAGAGGAAAATCCACGAATGATAATGTTCGTTCCAGAACCTGCCAAACCAGAAGTCTGCGTAATATCTACACCTGTAGCTCTTCCACGCAACAAACGAGCAACGTCTGTTTCTTGACGATTGGTTAGAGACTCTGATCCCAGCGTAGCTACACCGTATCCTAGTGCTTTCTTTTCTTTTTCAATACCAAGTCCTGTCACAACGACTTCATTTAATGATACCCCTTCGGAAAGAGTAACATCATAAACGTTGGCAGCAGTAATTGGTACTTCAGCGGTGGTGAAACCTGTGTAACTGACAACGAGGTTATTGTCGGTTTCGCCTACTTCTATTGAGAAAGCACCATCTACGTCTGTGACGGTACCAGTAGAAGTTCCTCGTACAAATACACTTGCACCGATGAGGGATTCTCCCTCCGTATCGGTTACTGTACCTGTCACTGTTCTTTGCGCGAGCAATGCACCAAAGCAGCACACCACCATCGCAATGATGAGTGAGAGTTTTTTCATACTAATCCAGATTTTGTGTTAAAAAATTATTACGATTAATTAGTCGAAGTTCAATAGTTAAATTGAGTATCCAAAATGGAACTTACCTTGAAGTTCCGCAAATCATTTAATTATTTCACTTTTGTTAACGGTAGCAAAGGTAGAGATTTTCGTCAGAATTCAAAGAACCTGTTAAAATCGACTATCGGAAAGTATGTTCCTTGTTTCGCTAAGCCGTTATTTATTTTCTATTCGGAGGATTTCTTAAAACATTGTTGTTTTGAGGAGTGGCTATTGTCTACAACGACACAATTTTTAATTAGCTGCTTGTCTGAAAAAAAATCTTAAATCTTTTTTCAATAACTTCTTCTTTTCCCTACAAAAGACTCCAAATGACGACTACCCCAAGCACTGTACTGTATACTAACCACCAGCCAATAGCAGTATAGGTAGCGAGATAGATATTTTGCTTTGTAGCGAGAATAACAATGTAGGCTATTTTCTCGAACAAGTAAGCAACGACCGTTCCCCATGCGATGCCTAGCATACCGTATTTACCGATCAGTAGTAAGCTGACACTCATATTGATTAGCAACTCAACTATGGAAATGTAGACCATCCAATGATTGCGTTCCTGTGCGATGAGTAGTGTATGAGGAAATAGTAGCCGGCTTGGAATGATGAGTAGATAGGTATTAAATACTAAGTAACTAGCCGCAAAATCTTCCCCCAAAATCTGAGTAAATAGATAGGAACTGCTCCATGCCGCTACTATGGCTAATGGGAACAACAGATGATACAATTCTTTGGAACGCTGCCGAAACACTTGAAGTTTGTCGGTATTTACAGTTCCCAACTTGGGTAACCAACTACTACTAAATGCTACTGCAATCGCTAACGCAAAGGGTAATTCGCGTGCGCCGTACCGAAAAATAGCAAACTGTGCCGTATCGCCTTCGTAGTACCAATTGACGAGGTACGCATCTACCAATTGTGCCGCACCACCTAGTAAAGCATAGAGAATTAAAGGAAGAGCAGTGAGTAGCAGACTACTTAGCAGATTCCATTTCATGTTCCAATGAATAGTAGAGGCGATGACTCCGACTAGCCAACTGTATTTTACGATGCCCACGCCAATTAAGGCGACAAAACTCCATTGAAAATCATAGCCCAACAGTAGTGGCAATAAAACAGCGACAATCTGTCCTAGAAAACTAAATAGTGCAAAGACGACGAGTGCATTTCGTTTGTTTTGCAATAGATAAATATACTCTACCAAATAGGTCGGCAAGCTAAATAGCATGTAGACTAGAAAAAGCTGATAGTGCGCTAAACTAGGTTGCTGCACTAACAGGTTTAGTACAGTTTCTTGCTGCCAATATAGTAGACCAATAATACCGACGCTTAAAGCAGTAGAGAAAAGAAAAACCTGAAATAGCAGTCTAGAACGATCCGAATCGGGTAGTTGCGTATATCTAGTCAGCAAAGCTTGCGCACAACCACTGATCCAGAAAAAGCTAACCGCATAGAGCAAAAAAAACAACAGTTCGTAGTTGCCAATCGCTTGCTGTGACAATCCCGACCGCGCTAATGCTATTGCAATGACAATAATAGCCAACTGCCGCAGTACTTGGAACAGTTGGAATGCTCTGTTAGTGTCTACTGATAAGCGAGGTAGCATTTAGGAAGTTGGGAGATCGACTATCTTATCTTCAAACTTGACATCATAATCTTCCA
Source organism: uncultured Saprospiraceae bacterium (assembly GCA_964385665.1). GTDB lineage: Bacteria > Bacteroidota > Bacteroidia > Chitinophagales > Saprospiraceae > JAAUTG01. The sequence continues at coordinate 4,878 of CAYLPW010000057.1, read as the reverse complement.
ACTCATTTAATACTGGTTCGTATACTTCTTTCATGACTGGAATATGTACGCCCTTCGAGTTGATTTCTCCTTTCATCAGTAGCTTCGTAAAGACACCCAACGGCAATCCTACTAACTGCGACATCGCGGTATCCTCGGTATTTTTGCCATTCATGATGAGGGAGGAAGTGAGGAGCTTGGACTGACCATCTAGTTCGTATTTGAATTCATGCTGCATGACGACCATATCTTTGTCGCCTTTGCTCAATCTCCACTTTTTCAGTAGCAGCTGTTCTAAGATGAGTGCAGGAGATGCATTGTTGAGTTTAATCTTCTTTTTACGAAATAGTCCTAACCAATCTAATTTTTCCATGATTTCAGAATTGCTAGACGCTTCTCCTAGTAGACTAGCTGTTCGTTCTTTGACTGAGTTTCCAGCGCAGTTGGACGTGTAGGCGTCCATGAGTGCGTGATAAGTCAAGTTTTCGACATCCAAAATAGGAAAGCTGGCATCTGTAAGTCCAATACGCACCAAGGCATTCCACGCTTCGCAATAGCCTCTATATCGTAATGTTCCTCTATAGATATTGGGTACATTTTTTAATCCATACACTTCTCGATACAACAAGGAGTCGCGATTGGGATAGACTTCCAATAGTGGTAGTCCTTTTATGTCCACTGCTTTAGCCACAGCAAACAAACGATTGTAAGGGATGTATCTATATTTTCCGTTTTCTAAGTATTGCGCTGTGCCTTGTCCAGCTAAAACAACATTGCGTGGATTCCAAGTAAATTTATATTCCCAAGGATTGTCGCCGATGCTGTCTGGTGCCACCAAACCACCAGTATAGGAACGAAAGGAGGTAATTTTTGCCCCTTTCTCTTTTAAGTTATTGATGTGGCGCATGGCAGACATGTGGTCGATGCCTGGATCTAATCCCATTTCGCCCATAAAGAGTAGGTCTTTATCTCTCGCCTCATCGCCTAGCCGATACATTTCTTTGGAGACGTAGGAGGCTGTAATGAGGTGTTTATTGAGCTTAATGCAATCGTGTCCCACTTCTAGATGCAAATGCGCTGGCAATAGAGAAATGACTACATCCGCTCGCCCGATGAGGTCACGGCGATCATTTACTTTTTTGACATCTAGCCAGGTCGCTCGACAGTTTTTGTAGCCAGCTGTTTTTTGTTGTGCCAACTTCAAATCGGCATCAGCAACAATAACGTTCCAGTTGTGCTGAACTGCGTTGTCCAATATATAATGAATCAACGCGGTAGCAGAACGACCTGCGCCTATGATAAGGATTTTGTTCATTGCGTTCATTTGTACTGTTCTGATTAGGGAACTTAGTTGTTGGTCGCGGGTTTAATAGTCTGTATTTATAGAAGTGGATTGCGAAAGCATGACCCCACCTCTCGTTCTCGCCGCTGCAAATTAAATGGATTTGTAGCAGTAAATCATCACTTAGGAACTATTATTTCATCATTCCTGATTCCTTACGTTTTTTATGATCCAAACTCAATCGACTCCTCCAAAAGACGGACTGCAACGCCATGAACTTATTCTGTTACTCCTGTTAGCTATCGTACAATTTACACACATCATCGACTTTATGATCGTGATGCCTTTGGGTGCGCAGTTTATGCAGGTGTTTGACATTACGCCACAGCAGTTTAGCTTTATCGTCACTTCGTATGCGTTGGCAGCTTTTGCTTCGGGTTTGTTGAGTGCTGCCTTCATTGATCGTTTTGATCGAAAAACAGCTTTGGTTGCTTTGTACATTGGGTTTACGATAGGAACGTTGGCTTGTTCCTTTGCCAATAGTTATTCTATTTTTTTGGCGGCTCGGATGTTGACAGGTGCATTTGGTGGCATTTTAGGAGCGTTGGTATTATCTATTGTGGGTGACCAGATTCCGATGTCGCGTAGAGGACGTGCGATGGGCATTGTGATGACGGCGTTTTCGGTGGCTTCGGTGGTGGGTGTTCCTGCCGGTTTGTACTTAGCGGCTACCTTTCAGTGGAATACGCCCTTTTTGGTCACTGGTATATTGTCGGGTCTATTTTGTGTAGTCATGTTTTTTGCGTTGCCTAGTATGCGCGATCATTTACAAGAAAAAGACGCTACTGATCGTCTACATCCTTTAGCTGCGTTTCAATCTATTTTGTCGGACAACAATCAACTACGTGCGCTGCTTTTCAATGTTGTTTTGATGTTGGGACATTTCACGATCATTCCATTTATTGCGCCTTATATGCAGTTGAATATTGGTTTTTCAGCTCAACAAATCACTTATATTTATCTGATTGGAGGCACATTGACTGTTTTTCTACTGCCCTTATTTGGTCGATTGTCGGATCGCTACGGACATATTCGGGTATTCACTTGGGCGAGTGTTGGTGCTTTGTTTTCCATCTTTGCGCTGACAAGTTTGCCACCCGTAGGTATTGCGATTGCTCTGGTGGTGACTTCTTCTTATTTTGTCGTGTCTAGTGGTCGAAATGTTCCAGCATTGACGCTGGTCACTTCCGTAGTCCGTCCCGAAAATCGTGGTAGTTTCATGAGCGTGCGCAATTCTATCAATGAAGCTGCCTTGGCACTTTCTTCCCTCATCGCTGGACTGATCGTGACGGAAGGCACAGATGGCACGCTTCAACATTTTAATTATGTAGGTTATGTTGCGATTGGTATGAGTGTAGTTGCTATTTTTCTGGCTCGACGGGTGAAGATGGTGCATTAAGTTTTAGATTATGAGATCGCTTCGCTTTGAGACGTGAGATCGCTTCTCAAAGTACGATTTTAGACAAGATGACGCTTTTGTACCTCTCACACTCTCGAAACTCTCTCACTCTCCTATTCTCCTACCGCCCCATAAGCAATAAAATACGGATTTAACAGATTTTCTTTATTGTAGCGCAACGGTTCGTTTGTTTCTTGACTAATGACTTTTCCGCCTGCTTCTTCCAAAATAATTTGTGCCGCGCCAGTATCCCATTCCATCGTAGGAGCCAATCTTGGATAGACGTGTGCACCACCTTGAGCAAGTATCAAGAACTTCAAAGAGCTTCCTTTCGGTACTCGATTTGGGTTGTTGAGTCCATCTACGAAGGCTTGTGTAGCTTCATTTAAGTGTGAACGGGAGCAGACGACACCTAGTCCTTCGTCTTCCATTCGGAAAGTCGGTGGCGAAAGTCGGATGTACTCATCGCCTTGTCTTTTGTACGCCCCTTCGCCTTTCACTGCCCAAAATAATTCGTTCGTAACGGGTGTGTAAACTACGCCTAAAATGACTTCTCCTTTTCGGATCAATGCAATATTGACGGTAAATTCTCCATTGCGTTTGATGAACTCTTTCGTACCGTCTAATGGATCGACGAGCCAAGCATATTGAAAATCTTTGCGCTGCTCGTAGGGAATTGCTTTGTTTTCTTCGGAGATGATGGGGAATTTGAATTCCATCTGATTGAGTGCGTCACAAATGACCTCATTTGCACGCTGATCGGCTATGGTGAGTGGCGAATCATCTTTCTTTTGTTCTACTTGAAAGTCTGCAGAATGATACACTTCCAATATCACTTGTCCTGCTTTTTCTGCTATCTCTGCTACTTGTAAGGCGAAATCTCTAAACTGCATCTTTTTCTTTAAACTTTAGTATAAACAGATAGTAGTTAGGAACTATATATTTAAACATCTCCATCTACTAGTACAAATCGGCGCAAAGGTATAAATTTGACGCTTTCATTCACCTTCTTCTCTATTTTATATGAGTCAGAAAGTCTTAGTCACTGGTGGTACAGGTTATATTGGTAGTCACACGGTAGTCGATTTGTTGGATAATGGTTTTGAAGTCATTAGTATTGATAACTATTCCAATTCGTCGCCTGAAACCTTAGCACAAATTGAGTCCATCACTAGCAAACGCATCCAGAACTACGCGATCAACTTAACGGATTTGGAAGCGGTTCGAGAAGTGTTTGAAGCGCATTCAGATCTGGTCGGTATTATTCATTTTGCTGCCCTAAAAAGTGTAGGTGAATCGGTGGAAAAGCCGTTGGATTATTACAGCACAAATCTGAATAGCTTACTTCATATTCTTCGTTGTGCCGAAGATTTTAACATTCCAAATCTCATTTTTTCCTCTTCTTGTTCTGTCTATGGCAATGCGGATGAACTGCCCGTAACAGAAAGCACGCCAATGAAAGAAGCGGAATCCCCTTATGCCAGAACCAAGCAAATCGGTGAATTCATTTTACAAGACTATACGCGCGCTAATAGCAACTTCAATGCCGTTGCCTTGCGCTATTTCAATCCAGCAGGTGCCCATGAGAGTGCTAAAATGGGTGAATCGCCTACCAATAATGCCAGTAATCTAGTGCCTGTCATCACTGCTACGGCAAGTGGAAAACGAGAGAAGGTAGTGGTGTTCGGAGATGACTATGATACACGCGACGGTAGTTGTATCCGTGACTATATCCACGTCATGGATTTGGCGAATGCGCATACGAAAGCCTTGCAATATTTGTTAGCCAACAAAAACGAGCGGAACTACGAAGTATTCAATTTAGGGATTGGAGAGGGAGCAAGTGTATTGGAAGTGATTCACGCTTTTGAAAAGGTAGCCGATCAGTCGTTGAATTATGAAATCGGTGCGCGTCGGGCGGGTGATGTGGTAGCTATTTATGCCAATAACGACCATGCGATGCAACGCCTGAACTGGCAGCCGACTCGTAGTATTGAGGCTATTATGCGGACGGCGTGGGCGTGGGAACAGGTCAGAGGATAAAGAATATCGAACCGATGAATATCAAATGTAAAATGTCGAAGTATGGCACATGTAGCGTTTAGTGCCTTCGGCGTTCGGCATTCCTTGTTCCGTATTCGTTATTCTCGTCTATCAT
>CAYLPW010000056.1:0-22200 GCA_964385665.1 uncultured Saprospiraceae bacterium | reverse complement strand
TTCCTGTGGGGACGCGAAAAAACTTTTGAAAAATTTTATCTTGATGTTCTTTCGCAATGCCAATACCGTTGTCTTGTATGCTCAAGGTCGTATGGCTTGCTGTTGTGGTAGTGCTGACACGAATGTGGGGCGTTGAGGTCGTGTATTTGATGGCATTGTCCAACAAATTATGAAGCACATTGCTCAAATGCAGTCGATCTGCTACAATCGTTGTTGGACTAGCGGCTAGTTGACTAGTCAACTGACCTCCTTCTTCTTCCACCTTCACACGAATTCCCTGCAAGCAAGAATTGACTAACTCATTCAGGTTCAAAGACTCTTTATTCAACTTGAATTGGTCGCCTTCGATTTTTGCCAATTGTAGCACCTTTTCCACCTGATTATTTAGGCGTTGATTTTGTTCGCTGATGATAGTGGCGTAGCGTTGCAGTCGGTCGTTCTGCGCAATGATGGGATCTTTCAAAAAGACATTCGCCGAAATTTTGATGGTTGAAATGGGTGTTTTGAACTCGTGCGTCATGTTATTGATGAAGTCCTTTTGCATTTCGGACAACCGCTTCTGACGCAAAATGACAAAAATAGAGTAGCTAAAAAAGATCAGCGTCAAAATCAAAATTCCCGAAAAGATGAGCGTTGGAATCATACTTTCCAATATGTCGTCTCCTCGATTGGGGAAGCGCACACCAAAGTAGTAGATATATTTGTCGGAAGTAGGCAGTTCTTCCGTCGCTACCTGCACCGGCGCAATATCTACGGTCGTCGCTGCACAAATCATATTGCCACTGACCATTTTGTTGGAAGCACAATTGTGAATAGCGTACTGAAAACACTCGTGTAAGCCGACAGTTTCCAGCTCACGACGCAAAAAATACTCTAGATTATTGGCATTGATGTTCTGATTGACATTAACGACGTAGTAGTTATTAGATACTCGATCAATCAGATCGTATTGTGGAAGCGTATTCAGTTTTCCAAACTCATTGGCTACGTTGCGCAAGGCAATGTACGCCCGTTCGTGAAACTCTTGTTCTTTTACATCCCAAGTTTTCATCACCCAATACGTCTGCAAGGCAATCACGCTCACAATAGCAACGACACCTAACACAATGACTCGTATGATCGTGCTGTTCTTCATCTGATGGCAAAGATGAAGCTTCCAAAAAGGGCGCACAAATGCTTAACAAACGATTAACGAAATGCTATTGAGATATGAGATCGCTATTCACCTTTGGTGAATTTGCTTTGAGATATGAGATTATGAGACTGGACACAAGTGAATGATGGATGATGACACATAACTCATGATCCATAAAGAAAGGAAGTAGCCCATAGGGGAATTGAACCCCTGTTTCCAGGATGAAAACCTGGCGTCCTAACCACTAGACGAATGGGCCTTTTTTATAAATTATGGTCTATGGATCATGACCTATAATTCATAATCCATGGTTCATGAACCATGAAGAAAAAGAGTAGCCCATAGGGGAATTGAACCCCTGTTTCCAGGATGAAAACCTGGCGTCCTAACCACTAGACGAATGGGCCAAATTTTTAGAAAATGGATTTCCAAAAATTGGAACGCAAATATGGATGTTTATATCGAAAAAGTCAACTGAAAAGAAGATTATTTAGTTCCCTTGACTTTTTTCTGGCATATCCATTCACGGGCGCACTATACTTTATTCAAAAAAGTGGCTAAATGTTCGTTAAATGTGTCAGGATGTTCCATCATGGGGGCGTGTCCGCATTGATCCAGCATGATTAATTCGCTGTTTTCAATGAGATCGTGGAACTTCTCGCCGACGAATGCTGGAGTAATTGTATCGTCTTTTCCCCAAATGAGTAAGGTTGGAACTTCGATTTTCGGTAAGTCTTTTTCGACATTGTTTTTAATGGCAGAACGAGCCGCATAAATGACTGCTAGTGTCATCTCGCGCGTATTCACGATTTCGTAGACTTCATCGACGAGTTCTTTGGTTGCCACTTTAGGATCGTAGAAGGTAGATTCGGTGCGCTCTTTCACAAATTCGTAATTGGCGCGAGGCGGTACGGAGTTGCCGATGGACTGTTCATACAAGCCAGAACTACCAGTCAAAGTTAAAGAAGAGACGAGTTCAGGATGATGAATAGTCAACAACAGACCTACATGACCGCCTAAGGAGTTGCCCATCACGTGTACTTTCTCATAGCCTTTATACGCCAAAAAGTCGACAACGTGCTGCACTAAACTTTCCAATGACACCTCTTTTGGAGGCAAATCAAAAATAGGAAGGATAGGAATGACCACATTGTAGCTGCCTTTGAAATGCTCGATAATCCCTTCAAAGTTACTCAATGCGCCAAACAAGCCATGCAACAATAGCAGATTTTTCTCGCCACCTTCTGACGCGATATATTTGAATTTTCCTTCTTCCCGCAATGGATAGTCCATAAAATTGTGTTGATTGTATAAAGCACATTCGTGCGCCTTTGGATGGCGTGCAAAAGTAGTATTTTCGCTTGTATTCGCCTTGTTACTTAGTCAGTTTTCCTTTTATGGAAGAAAATCTGAGTTGTGAAAGTTCATCAATAAGGAATCTGAATGTAAGCTATTATATTTGTCGTTTGATCCAGTAGCCACGCATGTCTCAATCAACGAAAAGTGTCCTTCCAACGATCAACTGGTACAAGTATCCATTTGTGCGCTTTGTGCTACCTTTTATTGGTGGTGTGCTTTGGCAATACTACTCCCCATTTTCTGCGACTTGGTTATGGTTGATTCCTATTATTGTTGGGCTATTTCTTGCCTTTCGTCCTTCGACACGAGCTGATTTTGGAAAGGTAATTGTAGCACTATTTTTTGCGATGGGTGCGCAATACGCACAGCAAAACAATACGCTATCGGACGATCATTTTCAGCAGCGATTGATTACCGAAAAACAGCAGTTATTGGTTCGAGTTGCGGACATGCCTGACAGTAAGCAACGGATACGTGCCGAAGTCGAAGTCAGCGCCATAGCGGATAGTAGCAGCAAACCGATCCTTACGAGTGGGCGGTTGTTGTTGTACATAGCCAAAGATAGCCTATCGGAGCAGATTCAATACGGTGACCTACTTCAACTCAACGCTTACGTCAATACTATTGAACCACCTAAAAATCCACATGCGTTTGATTTTGCTCAATTCATGAGCTTGGACAATATTTATCATCAGTCGTTTGTGCAGAAGGATGATTGGCAGGTCGTCAGTACAGGGCAAGGCACCCGCTTTTATAGTCGACTGTATCAAATACGTACTGATCTACTTTCGATTTTGAAAAATCAACTCCCCGATGATCGAAATTTTGGAGTGGCGGCAGCACTTACTCTAGGCTATCGAACGGCACTGAACGATGAAGTTAGCACTGCTTTTGCCAATTCAGGAGCAATACATGTGTTGGCAGTTTCTGGTCTGCATGTGGGGCTGATCGCTGGCTTACTGATGTTCTGTTTGAATTGGTTTGCGCACTATCGTTGGTATCAGAAGTGGATTAAATTTCTAATTGTAGTTAGTGGTATTTGGTTTTTTGCTTTTCTAACTGGTAACGCTGCTTCTGTCCAACGTGCTTCTATCATGTTCACCATCATTGCAGCAGGACGCTATTTTATGCAGCAAGGCAACATCTACAACTCCTTGAGTGTAGCGGCGTTGGTAAGTTTATTGATTGATCCAAATGTGTTATTCACGGTAGGTTTTCAGTTGTCGTATCTAGCTGTTTTAGGTATTGTGCTGTTGCAGCCACATATTGTTCAGCTTTGGAAAGTTAGTCATCCTGTTATTAAATTCTTTTGGAGTTTGCTTGCTGTATCATTAGCTGCTCAACTTGCCGTCGCACCTATCAGTATTTACTACTTTCATCAATTCCCAGTTTACTTTTGGTTATCTAGTTGGGTGGCTGTGCCAGCGGCTTCGGTGATTATGGTATTGACAGTTGCTTTGTTTTTAGCGACCCCTGTACCGCTGTTAGCAGACGGGATTGGGTGGGTGTTAAATATTGTTCTGACTGCTTTGAATGAATTTATCTTTTACGTTAATCGTATTCCGTTTAGTTTAGTAGACAACTTATGGCTGTCTTCTATTGAGGTGTTGCTTTGGTATGCGGTTTTCATTAGTTTCATTCTTAGCCACTATGCGAATAGAAAGTTTTGGCGAGTCGCAAGTGCCGTCCTACTGATAGTTGCAATAGCCATGTATAGTGGGCGTAAGATTCATCAGCAGTATCAAGATGAGCTTGTCGTTTATCATGTACCGAATGCAACTTTAATGGACTACTTCAATGGTCGCCATCAATACAGTTTTCAGTCTGATTCTATTGAAGAGAAAAATGTGAACTTTAGTGCTTCCGCTAATCGAATGGCGCAGTCAGCACAGCTGATTCAGCAGTTTTCGATAGATGATGCGGGACAGTGGAAGGATGAGTGTGTGGCTGTGGATTTGCCTTACATTCAGATAGAAGAACGAGCTATCTGGGTACTAGATGCCGAAGATATACCAGATAGAAGGATCACAGTTTATTATCTATTAATTCAGAATAATGTTCGTCTGTCGATAGCGGATATGTTGGATCATTTTGAAGTAGAATACATGGTAGTAGATGGGTCTAATAATTATCGAAGCGTCAAACGGTGGATGGAAGAAGCGGAAGAATTGGGCGTTGATCTGTATAGTACACAAGAAAAAGGGGCATTCGTAGATCGTTGGTAGATTGAATTAAAGTAGATAGCGATAATCTATCTGTAGGTTCGGACTGTGTCTAATGTATAATGTCTAACATCTAACGTTTCCATCACCATTTACCACTCCACCTTCTTCCGCATCGCCTTCTTCTCCGAATGCAATCGCTTACTTTTCAATCGCTTCTTTCGATCAGACCGTAAGGGCTTGTAGCGGCGTACTTTTTCCTTTTTCAGTGCCGTTTTAAGAGACTCAAAAAAGCGTGTCATGGCGAGGTCTTTATTTCGATGTTGCGACCGCTTTTCTTGGACGGTGATGCGCAGTATGCCTTCTTTATTGATGCGCTTTTTCAGTCGCGTATGAATGCGTCTCTTTTCATCGTTTGATAAACCTTCGGAGGCATCTACGTCGAACAGCAACTCTACTTTTGTTTCTACTTTGTTGACGTGTTGTCCGCCACTACCCGAACTTCGTGCCGTCCGAAAATTTAGTTCTGACTCTATCTTTTGCTTGTCCATTTTATCACTCTGTTTGTATAGAGAAGGAAAGAGCCAATAGAGAAGTTCCCTTTATGATCAAATAATGGTCTCATAAAAAGCAGAAAGGTGGTCAACCTGTTCAGCCAACCACCTTTTAAAACGGTTAAAAGGTATCCTTACCTCTTCGGCAACGTCCAGTCATTCTGATAATCCGCCTTCATGATCTGATTGGCTTCCTCGTCATTTTTGAACTGTTTTTTGTCTTGATCCCAATAAATCTTACGACCCGTTTTCAATGCAATATTTCCCATGTGCGCATTGATGGCAGCCACGCTACCAGAACCAATAGGCGTTTTCAAAATAGACGCATCATTTTTGCGGATCGCATCGGTGAAGTTGCGGGTATGATCGTCCAAATAGTTGCTACCGCGCCCTTGATCTGGAATGTCATCCATTTTATATTCCGTCATATTCAAGTCGCCATTGAACTCGGTTTCTGGAATGATTTCCCAACCCTGTCGATTGACAACGAGTGTTCCATTGTTGCCGATAAAAGCAATCCCTTCTGGACGTCCGTAAGGACCATTGTTGATGCCAGTGCCGTGCTCCCATAGCATATTGAAATCGTCGTACTCAAAGACGGCTTGCATCGTATCGGGCGTTTCAGAAGCATCGTCAGGGTAGGCGAGTTTACCACCCGAAGCGATCACCGACTTAGGCGCGATCGCATTCATGGCATAAAGCGCAATATCAATTTCGTGGACGCCCCAATCCGTCATCAAACCACCTGCATAGTCCCAAAACCAACGAAAATTGAAGTGAAAGCGATTTTCATTGAACGGACGCTCAGGTGCTGGCCCCAGCCACATTTTGTAGTCCACACCTTCTGGTGCAGGCTTATTCGGTTTTTTCGGAACAGGTTTCATCCATCCTTGATACGCCCATGCTTTCACCAGACGAATCTTCCCCAGCTTCCCTGAACGCACAAAATCAATCGCATTCGCGTAGTGAGAACCACTACGTTGCCACTGCCCGATTTGCACCATCTGATTTGGGTGGCGTTCCGCCGCATTCAGCATGACGTAAGCTTCTTCTATTGAATTGGCGAGTGGTTTTTCACAATAAACGTGCTTACCAGCTTCCAGCGCATCCACAAAATTCAAGCAGTGCCAATGGTCAGGCGTGCCGATGATGACCGCGTCGATATCTTTGTTTTCAAGCAGTTTTCGATAGTCTTTGTACAAGGTGGGCTTTTTGCCACGCGCTTTCATCACGTCGCCAGCACGCATATCGAGTACGTTGTCATCTACATCCGCGAGTGCGATGCAATTGACATTGTCCATGAGTAGGTGCGAACGCATATTCGACCAACCCATTCCTTTGCAACCAATAACACCGACGTTGAGCATATCGCTGGCGGCTATTCGTTTCGTAGTAGCGAGTGCTTGTAGTGGCATCGCGCCAGCAATACTCATACCAGTCACCGCCAAGGAGGACTGTTTAATAAATCGTCTTCGAGAAGAAGAGGGCTTCATAGTTGATTTGTTTTGATGAATAATTAAATTGTGGGTTCTTTGAGGGTAAATTTAATTATTTCACGTTTCTTGTTCAGGTGAAGCTATCTATACTTTATATTCTTTTAGTTCTATCCACTAGTCTGTTACTGGCTCAGGAGTCTACCACTTCCTACATGGAATCGCCGCAGTCGGTGCGGGCTTTCGATCAGGAGAGCTGGGAGGAAGCGCGCGCTGGTATTGACTATTCTGAAGATCTAGATCGACCACCAGTGGAAGAACGAAAGGATACTCAACAAGATACCGATTTTTTCTGGGATACTAGCTGGTTTGCTGAAGGTGCATTTGCCATTCTGATTGGGTTGACGGTCTTGGCGATTGGATTGTTTATTTATTTTCGTTGGAAAAATGCCAGCCCAAGTAATCGACGACTCATTCGTGGCAAGCAAGTAGCGACTTTAGAAACGATTGAAACGGATTTGGACAAAAATGACCCAACTTCTGCTATTGATCGTGCTATTGAACTCGGTGATTTTCGATTGGCGTTGCGCTTGTACTACTTGAAAGCGATTCGTGAGTTGTCATTGGCTGAACACATTCAATGGAAAAGAGATAAAACAAATGGAGAATATGCTCGTGAACTATCTGGAAATAGCCTACAAGATTCGTTTATGCGTTTAACTTTATTATTTGAGCGTATTTGGTATGGCAATCAAGCGATTGGTGCAGCAGATTTTTGGCAAATTCAGCCACAGTTCGACCAATTTTTAGCACAAATCCAGCCCAATGAGGAATAACAGAATCGCTTGGATCATATTGGGAAGTGTGCTGGCATTGATCGTTTTGGTTATTGTCATTCTTCAGTCTCAAGGCGGCTACAACTGGAATGAAACGTATGCTGAAAACAAAGAGGATAGACAGAAAGACCCATATGGTGTATACATTCTTCTAGAGCTAATGCACGATTATTTTCCAGCCGAAGAGGTTATTCTACTGAATGAAAGTATTGATTCTTTGTCCACTTCGCCTGTAGGAAGCAACTATGTCTTTGTAGGGAATTATCCTTATGTTACTGACGAAGAGAGCGAAGTTTTGATGGACTTTATCGCTGCTGGGAATACCGCTTTCATTGCTTCTCAGTCGCTCCCTTATCAGGTTACAGATTCCTTATGGATGAAGGATTGTGAAGTCGATACGGCATCGTATTATAGCTACTTGGAGTTCCATTGGGATACACTTATTGCTGTCAATTTTCGACATCCAGATTTACGCCTGGACAGTGCAAGACTGTTTCAGTTTCCGTATGAAGATAGCTTGATGTTAGAAAGAGATTGGGCGTATCTAGTGAAAGATAATCTATGTGATACAGTGCAGAACCGCATAGAGGAGTTAGGGTACATGAATGAAAACTTTCTTTGTTTTGTGCGCACTCGATATGGAGAAGGCTATTTGTATTGGTACAGTTTGCCTTCTACGCTCACCAATATACATTTAACAGAAAAGGCAAATTTGGACTACATCAGTCGATTGTTCTCGCACTTGCAAGAAGGAACGATCTACTGGGACGTCAAACGAAAAGACCCTAGTAACACCTATGGCGAAGACGATTTTTACAGTAATAAAGGACTGTCCGCAGATCATCCCCTACGCTATATTCTATCACAACCGCCACTAGCAATAGCGTGGTATTTGCTATTAGTGACAAGCCTGTTGTTTCTAATTTTTAGAGCCAAACGCCGACAACGCATCATTCCAGTCTTAGCTCCCAAACGTAACACATCGTTGGCGTTTGTCCGCAGTATTGGGCAGATGTATTTTTTGCAGCAAAACCATCGGCATTTAGTGTTGCAACAGATGCAGTTGTTCTTGAATGAGCTTCGTGAAAACTACACTATTCCTATTACTACTTTAGATGAAGAGACCATAGAGCAGCTCACCCAAAAATCTGGTGGCGATGCAGAAATTCTGAGCCGCATTCAGCAAATGTATACAGCGACCAAAGCAGCGACGACGGTCAGCGACGACCGCCTCATGGTCTTTTACCAACTACTCGAACGGTTTCGTCAATCTACAACTAATACCTAATGCAGCGCATCCCTTCTTTATTCGTCGGTCCTAGTTCATTGCATGGTAGAGGTGTTTTTACGTATGCTGAAATTGAGGAAGGTACACTGCTAGAAGTGTGTCCAGTCTTGATTATCCCAAAAGCAGAAGTGAGCGTCATCCACAAAACGGTTTTGCACGACTATTACTTTACTTGGGGCGATGCGCAAGAGGAAGCGGCAATTGTGTTAGGCTTTGGGTCAATCTTCAATCATTCCGAAACGCCCAACGCGCAGTTCATCATGGACTACGAACAGCAAACAATGGACTTTTTTGCGATGCGAACTATTCCAGCTGGCGAAGAAATCACGATTAACTACAATGGCGAAGAAGTGCAGCGAGAATTGTGGTTTGAAGTGGAAGGAGCTGTTGGCAATTAGCTGTTGGCTTGTTTAGCATGAAGCCTGGCTTCAGTAGCAAGTTGTTGGTAAAACTGGCGCAATTGATATAATTGGACAAACTGAAGGTTTCAGGAATTAGCACTCTCGAAACTCTCACACTCTCAAAGCGAAGCGATCTCAAATCTCACAATCTCACGTCTCACCATCTCACCATCTCATCAATGCTTAAAATGCCGCACTCCAGTCATCACCATACTTAGACCATTCGCATTGCAATAATCTATACTCAACTGATCTTTGATCGAACCACCTGGTTGAATGACAGCGACGATTCCAGCTTTATCCGCGATCTCCACACAATCGGGAAATGGGAAAAATGCATCTGATGCCATCACCGCACCCTCTAACGAAAAACCTAATCGCTTGGCTTTATCAATCGCTTGCTGCAGGGCATCGACGCGAGAGGTTTGTCCACAACCCATGCCGAGAAGTTGATGATTTTTAGCGAGAACGATGGTATTCGATTTGAGGTGTTTGGCTAGTTTATTGGCAAATAGTAAGTCTTGAACTTGATCGTCGGTAGGTTTGGTATTTGTAACTGTTTCTAAATCGGCTGTGGTCTCTATTGCAGTATCTACATCCTGAATGATAACGCCGTTCAATAAGCTTTTGAACTGTGGATCGGCTGATGGATATGCGTTTTGTTGCAGCAAAACACGCTTTCTCTTCTTCCTTAGTAGATCGAAGGCATCTTTGTCAAAACTAGGCGCGATTAATACTTCGTAGAAGAGTTGATCGATTTCCTTTGCTGTAGCTAAATCCACTCTTGTATTCGTAATAAAAATACCTCCAAACGCCGAAATTGGATCACCTGCCAAGGCGGCTTGCCAAGCTTCCAGAACGGTATCACGAACGGCCAGACCACACGCGTTAGTATGCTTTAAAACGGCAAAGGTAGGTGGGGCATCTTGAAACTCTCGCATCAACTGTACCGCTGCATCTACGTCGACTAAGTTGTTGAAGGACAGCTCTTTGCCATTCAATTTATCAAACAAGTCGTTCAACGCTCCATAGTAGCTCGCTTTCTGATGTGGATTCTCGCCGTAGCGCAACGCTTGCCCGCGTCTGACACTCACTTTGAAATCGCCGGCTGCCATATCCTTTGAAAAATGCTGATAGATTGCGGTGTCATAATGTGCGCTTACTCCGAAGGCGCGACTTGCCAAATAGTGGCGGTCGGTCAAGTCAGTAATCCCTTCTTTATCCACTAATATTTTTAACAGGAAATCATATTCTTCTTGTGAAGGTACGATGACCACATCACGATAATTTTTAGCTGCTGCGCGAATCAATGAAATACCTCCAATGTCGATCTTTTCGATAATTTTAGATTCGTCATCCGTATGGGCAACGGTTTCTTCAAACGGATACAAATCGACGACAACCAAATCTATTTCTGGAATATCGTATTGTTGTAGTTCTTGCTGATGTCCACGTTCTCGTCGTGCCAAAATGCCACCAAATACTTTTGGGTGCAAAGTCTTAACACGTCCATCCAAAATAGAAGGATAGGTCGTCAACTCCTCAACAGCTATGACAGGCACATCTAATTGCTCAATATGCGCTTGCGTACCACCTGTAGAGTAAATCGTGATGCCTAATTTGTGCAATTGACGAATGATAGGTGCTAACCCATCTTTGTGGAATACAGAAATAAGAGCGGATTGGATGCGCTTAGTTGACATAGCAGAAGAGTTGGATCGGTTGTAGTAGTATTCAAAGGGCGCAAAGGTAAATGAGTTCGCTCAATAGATTTGCAAAATCTAGAATATTTTGTAAATCTCCTTTGACCTAGTGCCAGTCAACATCCGCATCCAATAAGTCAGTAAACGAAAAAAGTCGAACACCAAGAGCATTCGACCATCATTTTAATGAGAAGTAATAAAATGATCCTAAATCACACTGTCTTTTGGTTTTGAAAGGAGTTTGGTTGGGAAATAGTCGCCCCGTGAATATTGAGCTTGAAGTGACAAGCAGTTATGACATCAACTTTCTGAGCCTAAAAATTCGCGGGGTGACTATTGTTATTCTTACTTCAAGGTAAAAGAAGAAGTACCTGTCAGATAGCCTTTGTTATACACCTGAACATCGTATTTGCCTGCTGCAAATGGCGTATTTGGTGTCCAATTCGTACACAACTGCTCTTGACTGTTGGTATATTCTGCCTCCTTCACTTTCGTGAAGCGCACTTGCTCACCATTGCTATTGTCGCGCAAGATACCTGAACCTAAATCCTCTGCGGATAAAGTTTCGCCTACTGGACTGATAATGCGCACATAGAACTCTTCCATACCTGCTGGAGCGACACGGTTAGGCATAGCATCAAAGCAAATTTTTAGATATTCTATATTTTTCGCCCGTCTTTTATCGGCAGCATTTCCGTTGCTACGCGTCTTCATTCCTTCTACAGTGATGTTCTCGACACGGATAGCAGAAGCAGCGGTTACTTTTGTACTCAACTTTTCGTTCTCCATGCTCAAGCTTTCTTTCTCAGAAGCTAGTACAGCTCTTGCATTACTGAGTTCCTCTGCTTCTTGCGTTTTGTACGCTAGATTGTTGCTCAACGAATCCGTTTGTGCGGCTAGACGTACGGTTTCGCCACGCAGCTCTTCGTTTTCCTCTTTCAGTTGCTGAATTTCAGCGATGTATCCATCGGCTTGCGTTTTCAAATCTTTCATTTGACGACGGACGCTACCTAAGTTTTTATTGTCAGCTAGTAAGCGAGAAATTTGATTTTTCTGCTCTTCTAGTTCCATTTTTTGCTCGTCGATAAGGGCATTCAGTTCTTCATTAGAGCCTTTCATTTCCTCCAATTCCGAAAGTGATTCGTAGTACTGCTTTTCTAGTTCTACCTTCAGTTTTTCGGCATTATCTAGGTCTGCAGAAAGTTCTGTATTGTCTGCTTTCTGCTTCGAGTTGTTGATGAGCAAAAAGACATTAGCACCTAATAATAAAACGATAACTACAGCTGCAATAGCGATCAATCGTTGCTTAGATGAATCAGAAGTCATAATATATATTCTTTGATGAATGAATTTCTAAATTGGACACAATTACTTGCTTGTTTCAAGTCGTTGCATCAACATTACGAACACAAAATTAAGGGATATGCACATACCGCGCTGGTTTTCAAGGGGTTCGTTGAGTAAAAGGACGCTTTGAGAGGGTCGCTGTCGTATCTACTTAGTAAACTGCATTCCTACAGGAGGATTGAGCGAGAGAGATGGTAAAAAAGGAAGTAGGTCTAGGAGTGAGACCAATTGTTAATGCAATAAATACGCCTCAAGAAGGAGCAACTCAAGTTTATAGGAGTATGATTGAAAAACCTTTCTTCTCCGCAAGAAAGGTTTTAAGTAGTTGAGTCTATATAACCTCTTACTTTATGATGTCATCTATTTAAACTCGACTACTTACCTATCTTTTCCCATACTTCAGTTGGTAATATTTGATCTTATTTTCTGTCTGCAAGTAAACTGGTTCTACTTCAGGAAAGTAATAAACACCGGGAATCATATCTAATGGCACAGGCTGCTGCTTAGGATTTTTCTGCCCGTCCAATACCTTTTGTTTTAATTGATCTCGATCTGCCTGTATGAATTCAGAAAACGTTATTACATTGCTACTGCTGTACAGGATGGAAGAAACCGTCAATAAGAACGTTGGATGGACTAGTAGCAGACTAAATAGTAAAGGCGAGAGCCATCGGATGCGTTGTTGATTCAAATAGGCGGAAAGTGTATCTTGATATTTTGCAATTAAAATAGCTACGACCAACCAACTCAACAAGAACAACACATTCGTTCCTCCTCCGCTCACTAATGTTCCTAATATATAGACGTGATAGGTCGCATTGAATACAAGGCAAAACACATAAGCAAGTAATAGATAACGAGCGTCGATCTGTTGGCAGTAGTGTAATAGCCGTTTGGACTTAGGCAGCATTGTGAAAACAACACCAAAAGCTAAAGTTGGAATAGTGATGATGTTTCTACCTATAAAATCGAGCAAGTAGTACGAAGCATATAGTAAAGCTTTCAAGATGCTACCACTGTTTTCTGGACGATAAGGAAAATCTTTCCGTAGGGCTATGCCTGGACTAAGTACCATAATACCTAGTCCAATCAACAAGATAGCACAGTAAATAATAATTTTTTTGGGAGGTAACTGTTTCTGGAGCGTAGGTGAATAACCACTAAGTGTAAGCGTAAAAATAATTGAAGTAATGGTATAGAATTCGTTAAAGATCCCCATCAGAAAAAGCAGAAACAACTTTAGCATACTGAAAGGTGACTTTCTAAGTTCTAGACCTAAAAATAGGAAGGTCAGGGAAATGGGGAAGGTGTAATTACCAGCGGGAGAAAGTGATAACAACCCTTCGTCGATACTAGGTAAACTCATCACACTGATCGATAAGAGGAAGGCGTAATAAACGATTAGTTTCCTCTGCTTTTCTGGATGGATACAAGCAGAGAGCAAATAATAGATAGCTCCACACAAAAAAGCGAAATTGAAGAACATGACCAATCCATAAAATCGTTCGAGTGCTAACGTTGCCAAACTGATGAGAAAAGTGCCTCCAACACGCCCTGTCCAGGACATGTACCATTCTTTTTGCGCACCCCAAAATCCATGTTCAAATGTTTTGATAGCATACCAAAAGTCATCCATCATCGGCAAACTATACCATAAGATCACGGAAAGCGGCAGCAAATACAGCACCAAGAATAGCACAGCGAGTCCTCGAATACGAGTTGCCAATAGCTCATACACTTTTTGGTACATGATGATTTACATTTTTCAGCAAAAGTAGTAATCTGCCTAGCATGTATCCATTCGTGTCGCTTTTCATTTTACTGCCTTCGTCTTATTTTCTAGAATCACTACTTGATCTGTGGAACGCATCCATTGTTGTTGCAAAGTAGCAGGAATGAAGGATTCATTCAGTAAAAAAGAACCTAACACAATGTCTTCGTCGCCATCCCCATCCATATCTCCTGCATCCATCACCATCCATCGACCACGATCAGTGAAAGAGAAAGATTGAGGCACAAAGACCCAGCTATCCTTTTGTTCTAGATAGACAATACTATGTTCAGGCTTAGCAAAATCAGGATAGAAAGCAGCCGCGACGATGTCCATATCACCGTCTAGATCAAAGTCCGCTACACGCACTTTAGACGCACCATGCATCGGGAAGAAGAAGTGTTCTTCAAAGTTAAAATCTCCTGTGTTGAGGTAGATGCGAAGACCATGATAAGGTTTCAAACAATAAGAGTAGTCACCGTTATCACCATTTGCATAGACAATATCTAAATCACCGTCGCTATCAAAATCAACGAGTTCAAAATCGCTAGACCCATTGACTGAACTAAATCGTAGAACACGCTGCTCTGAAAATTGACCATTCTCGTTTATAAACAAAAAAATGGATTCATCCCCTTGTCCGAATAACACCATGAAGTCCGAATCGCCGTCCTGATCGGCGTCAAAGATTTCTGCTTTCAATGCACCTGGTACGTTTTTCAACACCTCCTGCCGATAGCGTAGTGCTGTTGGATGTAGTAGTAGTAAGGCACCCAATTCATGTCCAAAGCCACATACTAAAACTGCTTCTTCTCCTTCTGCTGTCAATTGCAGTGTTTCTATCTGTACGGGTCGTGGCAGTTGCGTCGCCATTGTTGTAGGATACCTGCCCGTAGTAGTCGAAAAACTAACTGTTTGCCCAGTCTGCCTATTGTTAGGTTGCAATATGCCCACTTCTTGTAGTAGCCATCTGTCTTGTTGCGCACTATATGCAGCATCTATGACTGGTGTTTGTAGCTGCGTACTCACTTTGGCTTGCATAGTAGCATCAAAAAAAGTTACTTTCCCATCCAACTCGCCAACCAATAGCTGATTTCGCTCTGCATCTATTTTGACCATCGTGATGGCAGCAGCCGTTCCTGTTCGGATAGTGTGTGATTTCTGTCTAAATAGCTGGTTGGGCGACCAGGAGTCGGAGAGAATTTGCGTTAAGCTATCTGGTGCATGTTCTATGTAATAAGCGATAATCTTTTGCCATACAGTGTCTGCCAACAAGGGTTCTTCTGGGTATATTGTTGCTTGTTTTAGCCGCAACTCCTCCTCCATTGTCTGACTAGCATAAGGGGAATCCTGTTTATCGTAGATACCTAAATAGTTACCCATTTTTGGAAGTACATTTTTCCAAACATCTTTGGGCAATACTTCAGGTGCAGCATATAAGTGACAACTGCCACAATAGATTTCCGCAAGTTCTTGACCATTTAGACTAGCTAGATCGGTAGCATTAGGATCAGAATCCACTTCTGAAAAACAGGTCATTAGCAAGCCGAGTGACAGAAAATAGAAAACTTTACGCATAAGTTCATTTTGAACATAGGTAGGATATTCGACTATGATTTTGATAGTGCGAACGTCTACAAACCTAAACAATTAAATGTACACTTCATGATAGGAGAAGAACAGCAATTTGTAATAACTCGCTAGACTGAACAGAGAAACTTCAACAACTTGCTTGATTGAGAGTTACTCCTAAAACGACCTATATGGCTACCTACGCTGAATTTGACCGCACTCAATTTCCCATTATTACCATCCACTTCACTGGCGAACGAGAGACGGCTGACAACTTCCAACTCTACTTACAAGAACTCGATAAGAACTACGAGCGACAGGAACCCTTCGCACTCATTTTTAATCTCACCAAAGCTGGTATCCCCAATGTGAAGTACCAACTCCAACAAGCGGAATGGATGAAGGAAAACGAAACCAAGATTCAAACTTACTGTCAGGGCGTTGCCTACGTGATTCCCAATCTACTGTTACGGGGCGTCTTGAAGTTCATTTTTAGTGTACAAGCGAATCCTGTACCGTTCAAAGTATTTTCTACTTTAGCAGAAGGACAAAGTTGGGCGGCGACTAAAATGGTTATCTAGTCTCTAATTCAACACACTCAATTCCGACTGACAATATTCTAGGTAGTTACGCAATAGTTGCTTGCCGTGTTCTGTCATAATGGATTCTGGGTGGAACTGTACGCCGCGCACATCGTACTCTTTGTGCCGAAGTGCCATAATGAATCCTCGCTCGTCTTCTGCAGTAATCGTCAAATCGGATGGCAAGCTTTCTTTTTCGACTACCCAAGAATGATAGCGACCACCAATGAAATGTTGTGGTAGCTGCTGAAAGACTTCTTCCTTTTCGTCTGTGATAACAATTGGCGTTTCGATGCCATGCAGTACATCATCCAAGTTATGGAGTTCTCCACCAAAAGCTTCTCCAATGGCTTGCAATCCCAAACAGACTCCAAATATCTTTTTCGTAGGTGCGTAACGCTGAATCAACGCTGGCATGATACCTGCCGACTCAGGCAAGCCCGGTCCGGGTGACAAAATGATCACATCGTATTTTTCTATTGCATCTAGACTGATTTGGTCGTTGCGAAATACGTCTACATCGTGTTCTACTATCTCTTGGATGTATTGGACGAGATTGTAGGTAAAACTGTCGTAATTATCGAGGACTAGAATGTTCATTAGGTAGCTATTAGCTCCTAGCTTTTAGCTTTTAGCAGACTGAGCATAAACCAACTTATCTCTATGGACTGATAATAGCATGAGCTAGCAGTGTATGATTATAAAATACAAAAGTAGATAAAAAGCAAAAGCGGTGAAAATCCTGTTGACTTCCACCGCTTTTAGCATGATATTTTGTGACCGCTGAACTAGCTAAAAGCTAATCGCTAACGGCTAAAAGCTCATATTATCCATTCATGGAATTCAAGAACTCTTCGTTGCTTGACGTATGCAGCATGTTCTTGCGCAGGAACTCCATCGCTTCGTCCGACTTCATATCGGCGATGTAGTTGCGTAGGATAAACATACGTTGTAGCGTATCTTTGTCCAACAGAATGTCTTCGCGTCGTGTGCTGGAACGTGTCAAATCGACAGCTGGATACAAACGCTTGTTCGCCAAACCTCGATCCAATTGAAGTTCCATGTTACCAGTACCTTTGAATTCCTCAAAGATAACCTGATCCATTCGAGAACCAGTATCAATCAACGCCGTTGCTAAGATCGTTAATGAACCTCCGCGTTCCACATTACGAGCTGCTCCGAAGAATTTTTTCGGTTTGTGCAAAGCGTTCGCTTCCACACCACCTGATAGTACTTTGCCACTCGCAGGTGCTACCGTGTTGTACGCACGAGCTAGACGAGTGATCGAATCCAGCAGAATACAAACATCGTGACCGCACTCGACTAGACGTTTCGCTTTTTCTAAAACGATATTCGCAACGCGTACGTGATTGTCTGCTGGCTCATCGAAAGTAGAAGCCACGACTTCCGCTTTCACACTGCGCTTCATATCCGTCACCTCTTCTGGACGCTCATCAACTAGCAAGACGATCAAATAAGTCTCCGGGTGATTTCTAGCAATTGAGTTCGCAACATCTTTTAATAAGAACGTCTTACCTGTTTTCGGTTGCGCGACGATCAAACCACGTTGTCCTTTACCGATTGGCGAGAACAAGTCAATGATACGTGCTGAAAAGTCACGACCTGTTGGTGAGCTTGTCAAATTAAATTTCTCCTCTGGGAACAATGGTGTCAGATAATCAAAAGGCACTCGCTCACGAATATCTTTTGGGTCTAATCCATTGATCTTGCTCACGCGTAGTAAAGCGAAGTATTTCTCTCCTTCTTTTGGCGGTCGAATCGCTCCTTTTACGGTATCGCCCGTTCGCAATCCAAACAACTTGATTTGAGAAGGCGATACATAGATATCATCTGGTGAGGTCAAATAATTATAATCAGAAGAACGCAAGAAACCATAGCCATCTGGCATCATTTCTAAAATCCCTTCTCCTTCTATAATTCCATCTAGCTCAATGTCAAATTTAGGCTTCTGTGGCTTTGGTTCGCGCTGTGGCTTTGGTTTGTTATTATCTGGTCGATCTGATCGGGTATCGTTTGACCGATTGTCGTTTGACCGATTATCATTTGACCGATTATCGTTCTGACGGTTGTTGTTTCGACTATTGTTAGCATCATTATTATTGCGATTATTAGTCGAGTCGTTGCTGTTGTTGCGTCGATTGTTATTACTACGCTGGCGATTATTGGAATCACGATCAGTTGATTCCCGACTGTTGAAGTCACGATCATCAGCTTCCTCTTGGTGGTCAGCGTTGTCTTCTTCGTTATCTGGCTTACGCGAACGCGATTTATTGTTGTTGGATGAATGACGACTCCCTCTCGACTTATTTTCCTCGTCTTGGTTGCCGTCAGTCTTAGTTTTTTCTTTAGTAGCTGTCACCGTTTCTTTCTTCTCGGCAGCAGGCTGATCAGCAGATTTTTCCTCTTTTTTAGAAAAATCTTGGTCATCACCCATAGTGGCTTGGTGATCAAGAATCTTGAAGATCAATTCTTGTTTGTTCAGTCTTTTGTAGCTTTTTAACTCCATACGCTCGGCGAGTTCCTTCAACTCAGGAACGAGCATATCGTTCAATTGCATTATATCTAACATAGTTGTTTTATATGTACTTTATTTTTTATCGAAAATGAAGTGGATTTGTAGATGAAGATGAGCTTATTCTATATGCGTTAGCTTTCTAGTCCCGAAAGAAATGATTTGTAGATGCACACGTTCAGTGTTCATCTATGTTGACTATAGAATGTCTTTGTTTGAATAGCTAAGGAATGACGGAAGAATAATTTACTACGGTTTGGGTAAAGATAAACGGAACTTAATCAAAGCGCGAAAGAAGGAGTTTAGCTAGCTAAGGGACTTTTTTTGCGACGAAGAGTAAGATCGTTTCGATCAGCCAAAATTTATAACTTATTGTCTTATCATTCCTACATATGAAAATATTCTGCTTCGCTGATGTACTTCGAGTGAGTGCCTAAATACCTATTGCTAGAGGAAAATCACTTGACGGAAAAGTCGTGGGAAATAATTGGCGAAGTTGATATGATATTGATGTGAAAATGACTGCAAGCAGTGTGCAATATCAACTAATGCGGCGCAAATATAAATTTAAAAATTGAATTGTTATGCACGCACACAAATTTAATAACGCCTTTTTTTCAATAATGTTGAACGACTGGAACTATTTAATGAGCATTTGCCCTTTCGTTTTGCTGAAAGATGTAATTTTGCACCCATTTTATAGAATCACGAAATTGAGGAACTGATGGCTGAAAAGCTTTCGGGAGGCTAACTAATCACTTCAAGCAGTCTATCAAAATAAACGATATGTTACAAGTAAATGATATTCGCGAAAACAAAGAAGCTACGCTCATTGGACTCCGAAAACGACATCTAACCGATGAACAATTAGCTCTGGTGAGTCGAGTATTGGAACTAGACGATCAGCGAAAAGAAACACAACATAGTAGTGATATATTAAAGGCGGAGATGAACAAGCTGTCTAAGGCAATCGGTGGACTCTACAAGGAAGGTAAGCGAGCTGAAGCAGAAAAAATGAAGCAGCAGGTCGGTACACACAAAACAGAAGTACAAACCTTGCAAGATCAGTTGCAACAAATTGAGCAAGATTTAGAAGATGCTTTGCTTCAATTGCCCAATGTTCCTCACGAAAGCGTACCTAGCGGCAACACAGAAGAAGACAACGAAATCTATCAAGCATGGGATGCGCCACTACCCGATTTGGGTGACAATGCATTGCCACATTGGGAGTTGGCGAAAATCTACCCACTCTTCGATCTAGAATTAGGTGTCAAAATCGCAGGTTCCGGCTTTCCAGTCTATCGGGGAAAAGGGGCAAGATTGCAACGCGCTTTAGTGAGTTTCTTCTTGGACGAGGCAGCGGCTGCTGGCTACGAAGAAGTACTGCCACCACACTTAGTTAATGAAGCAACCGCACGTGCTACTGGACAGTTGCCAGACAAAGAAGGGCAAATGTACTACGTGGAGCGTGACGACTTATACCTGATTCCAACGGCAGAAGTTCCCGTCACCAATATTTATCGAGATGTCATTTTGAGTGAAGAAGATTTCCCCATCAAGATGACTGCTTACACACCTTGTTTTCGGCGCGAAGCTGGATCTTATGGCGCACACGTGCGTGGCTTGAATCGAGTCCATCAATTTGACAAAGTAGAAATCGTACGCATTGAGCACCCAGAACGCTCTTACGATGCCCTGGAAGAAATGTTAGATCATGTACGTGGTTTGTTAAAAAAGTTGGAACTACCTTACCGAATTTTGCGGCTGTGCGGAGGTGATTTAGGATTTACATCTGCATTGACTTATGACTTTGAGGTCTATTCTGCTGCACAAAAAAGATGGTTAGAAGTCAGTTCTGTGTCTAACTTCGAAACCTTTCAAAGCAATCGGCTGCACTTGCGCTACCGAAGCGAAAAGAAAAGAATACTAGCACATACGCTCAATGGAAGTGCGCTGGCGTTAGCTCGAATAGTAGCTGCTATCCTGGAAAACAATCAAACTGAAAGGGGAATCGTCATTCCAGAAGTAGTAAGAAAATATACTGGTTTCGACATCATCGAACCATAATGGCGAAAGGAGAGTTTTCTTTATGCAGGCACTTTCGATCTGCATTTTATTATAAGAAAAATCGCTCATGGAACAGTTCATGTCTGGCTATATGGGATATATCGTACTCACAGGTTTAGCATCTGTGATAGGTATGGTTGTCCAAGGACGCTTAAAAGCAAAATTTAAGAAATACAGTCGCATTCCACTCAACTCTGGTTTGTCTGGAGAAGAGATTGCTGCCAAGATGTTGGGTCACTACAACGTAGGCAACGTTAGTATTGTACAAGGTAAAGGAATGCTAACCGATCATTACAACCCAAGAACAAAAACAGTCAGCCTGAGTCCAGCAGTTTACGCTGGTCGCAGTGTGATGTCGGCGGCAGTGGCTGCGCACGAATGTGGTCACGCCATACAACATGCTACAGCTTACCCCATGTTACAGACTCGTTCTAATTTAGTTCCATTGGTACAAATCGCGTCGGGTCTGCAACAGTATTTACTGATTGCCATCTTTATGTTTGCCTCTACGAATCCGAGTTTGTTGTTGATTACAATTGGTGTTTTTGCTGTAACGACGCTGTTTGCGTTTGTCACTTTACCAGTTGAATTTGACGCAAGTAAGCGCGCATTGGTCTGGTTGCAGCAGTCGGGGGTGACAGGTGGACAAGAACTAGAAGGTGCGAAAGATGCGTTGAAATGGGCAGCAATGACCTATGTGGCCGCCGCCTTAGCTGCGTTAGTTTCTTTGGTTTATCTGGTTCTAAGATACATGTCTAGTCGATGATTGATATAAAAAATTGACTATAAAATGGGTAAGTGCCGTAACAATCGCTTACCCATTTTTTAGTATATTGCCCACCACTAAATCTTACAAATTTTTCACGTTATGGAGGAAATAGAATTTATATTTGAATCGGCTAAAGAGTCTATGGACGGTGCTATTGATCGGCTAAAGCGAGAGTTGCAGAAGATCAGTACGGGCAAAGCCACACCGATGATGGTCGATGGCTTATTGGTAGAAAGCTACGGCTCGCAGTCGCCTTTAAAAAGTGTGGCGAACGTCAATGTATCGGACGCTCGGACACTCGTCATTCAGCCTTGGGACAAGTCTATGATCGCTCCGATTGAGCGCGCTATCTTTGAAGCCAATATGGGTGTTACGCCTCAAAACGATGGAGAAATCGTTCGTATTATTATTCCACAATTGACGAAAGATCGCAGAATAGAACTAGCGAAGAAGGCGAAAGCTGTAGGCGAAGACGCAAAAGTCAGTTTACGGAATGTACGTCGAGATGCGATGAAAGAAATCAAAGATGCGGTGAAGGACGGAGTACCAGAGGATGTAGGAAAAGACAAGGAAGGAGAAATGGATGCGTTGACGAAAACATATTCCGACAAATGTGACGATTTAGTCAAGGCGAAGGACAAGGATATTATGACGATCTAGATGTTGATCGTACTTACCTTCAGGTTTAC
>CAYLPW010000055.1:0-22254 GCA_964385665.1 uncultured Saprospiraceae bacterium | reverse complement strand
CGTGAATATGGCGGCTTGTTAGCGAATCGCTCATTCGGTGGGGTACAGGTCAGTCGTACGTTCTATGCGCGTGGACAAACTGGACAGCAGTTGCTATTAGGTGCTTATCAAGCATTATCGCGCCAAGTTGCCAACGGTAACGTGACCTTGTACAATCGTCACGAGATGTTGGATTTGGTGAAAGTAGATGGAAAAGCACGTGGTATCATTGCTCGAAATGCGCTGACTGGAGAGATTGAGCGTCACGCGGCACATTGTGTTGTATTGGCGAGTGGTGGTTATGGCAACGTCTTTTACCTATCTACGAATGCGATGAATTGTAATGGTTCAGCGGCATGGCGGGCACACCGTCGTGGGGCGTACATGGCGAATCCTTGCTTCACACAGATTCATCCAACTTGTATTCCAGTTTCTGGCTCGTATCAGTCGAAGCTGACTTTGATGTCGGAGTCGCTGCGAAATGACGGCCGTGTATGGGTACCAAAATCACAAGAAGATGCTAAAGCCATTCGAGAGAAGAAGAAATCACCGCTAGATCTGGCAGAAGATGAAAGAGATTATTACCTAGAACGCATCTATCCAGCGTTTGGAAACTTAGTGCCACGTGATGTAGCCTCTCGTGCTGCAAAATATGTGTGCGACGAGGGTAGAGGAGTGAGTGGAACAGGACTGGCAGTTTACCTAGATTTTGCGGATGCGATCAATCGATTAGGAAAAGATACGATCAGTGCGCGTTACGGTAACTTGTTTGAAATCTACGAAAAGATTACTGGCGAAGATCCATATACAGTACCTATGCGCATCTATCCAGCGGTACATTATACTATGGGTGGACTTTGGGTGGATTACAACCTAGAAACCACTGTTCCAGGTTGTTTCGCATTAGGAGAAGCTAACTTCTCTGATCATGGCGCGAACCGATTGGGTGCTTCTGCTTTGATGCAAGGATTGGCAGATGGCTATTTTGTGATTCCTTACACGATCGGTCAGTTTTTATCTAAAGAAATTCGGACACCACAATTCAGCACCGACTTACCAGAATTTGCAGCGGCTGAACAAGAAGTGAAGGAGCGTATCGATCAACTATTTGCGATTGATGGTACTCAATCTGTTGAAAGCATTCACCGTCGCCTTGGACAAATTATGTGGGACTACTGTGGAATGTCACGGAATGCAGATGGCTTGAAAAAAGCGCGTAAGATGATTCGTGAACTGCGCGATGAGTTTTATCGGGATGTGTTTGTACCAGGTAACAAGGATGAATACAATCCAGAATTAGAGAAAGCACTACGTGTCGCTGACTTCTTGGAGTTGGGCGAATTAATGTGTGTGGATGCGCTAGACCGCAATGAATCTTGTGGTGGTCACTTCCGTGAAGAGTATCAAACAGAAGAGGGCGAAGCGATGCGAAACGATGAAGATTACGCGTATGTTTCTGCTTGGGAGTATGGCGAGGAAATGCAGCCTGTCTTGCATAAAGAAGAGTTGGTGTTTGAGAATGTGGAGTTGAAGACGCGGAGTTACAAGTAAGGTAGAATGACGGAAAGATTTGCTAGAAATCAACTGAAGGAGTTGGATAATTATATGCAACTCCTTCAGTCAGATTATGAACACTGGAAAAGTACTTTAGGGGAGGAATGGATTGAAAACAAGGTTCACGAGATTTTGAATGAAATGCAGTACTATAAAGATTTTTTGAGTCAAATTGATAAGAAAAAATAATTTTATGTCTAATATAGCTAGAAAACTAAGTGCAGAAGAGCTGGGACAGAAAATAGACCAGACCCTAATTAACCTTCGAGTAAGCTTTACGCCAGAAGAGTGGACTCAAGAAGAGCGATTGACTATCAAAGAAGATATAGAGAAGATAGAAGACTTAGCTAACTCTATTCTTGAAAAGCTAAACAGAAATAAGGGTTAAAGATGTGCTATGCAAGCTGTAAAGATAAAACCACTGGATCGCTTCACCGACGATGAGTTTTTTGAGTTCTGTCGGTTGAATGATGATTTGCACATGGAACGTGATGCAGAGGGCAATATTATTGTTATGGACTTAACAGGATCGGATACTAGCAATTTTAATTCAGAGGTAAACTATGAATTAGTAGATTGGAATAGAGAGGAAAGAACAGGGAAGACGTTTGATTCCAATGGTGGTTTTACACTACCTGATAGTTCTGTGAGAGGTCCTGATGCTGCATGGGTCGCTATGGAAAGGTGGAAGAAGTTGCCAAAAGAAGACAGAGCGAAGTTTGCGCATATTTCTCCCGATTTTATTATTGAAATTCGATCTAAAACAGACAACTTAGAAGTACTGAAAACCAAAATGGAGGAGTATATCAAAAATGGAGTCCGTCTAGCTTGGTTGATTGATCCAATAGAGCAACAGACGTTCATTTATCGCATCAATGGAACGATAGAATTGGTCGATAATTTTGAAACGCCTCTTTCTGGAGAAGAGGTGTTAAAAGGGTTTGAATTGCGGTTGAGTGAATTGTTGGAGGAAGACTAAAACAATAAGATATATATGACAATAGAAGCAAAGAAGTTATCTCTGATAGAACAAATACTTTCGTTGGAAGACGAGCAGGTGTTGGATGCTGTTGCTGATACGATAGCTGCAGGTACAGAAGGTGACATTGCTGCTGTTGTTGAAGATACGGTCGAATCTGATAACTACGAACAAGTTAAGCTAAACCCTAGAGATGCTGTGGGAGGGATTAGAGAGAATGTGACATTGGAGCAGTTGAAGAAAGAGCAGAATTATACACCGATTACTTACGAGGAGTTTCAGAAGATAGCGAGTGAGATCGATTGGGGAGATATTACACTGGATGAACTGCTAGCAGCATTGAATTGACAGAAGATAATACGTTAGACAAAACAGTTTTTAAGTTTTTTAATGATTAAAAAAGCAGTCATACACAACTATCGTTCCTGTCTAAAGACAGAGGTAGATTTGCATCCTGAACTTACTGTTTTGATAGGAGCAAACGGTGTAGGAAAGACGAATATACTGCGTGCTTTAGAGTTGGTTTCTAAAATTGATAATACTAGACGGATTGATTCTGAAGTTCTTGCCTATCTTGAAGGATACCATCACACTAATGTAGAATTGTTTATTGATATAGATGATAACTCATACAAACTAGAAACATCAATCGTCTACTTTGATGACAGTTTTGGTGAGAGCAATATAAAAATAGCTGATATATCGTATGAAGATTTAAATAGTGCAGCGCATCATTTTATAGATCTCGATACTATTCAATATAGGCATCTTTTAAAGAAGGCTAGGCTTAATTCACTTTCTCCTGAGGTGAGGAAAGAACAAGCTATCATTGCTTCGTTCAAAAGTATAAGCTATTACAGCGCAAGTCAATTCGTAGATTCAAGCAAATGCCCTTTATCCGTAGAGTTAAATCCATTTAAACCTGGGAATTTAAGTGCGTTTGCAGGTAAAGATCATACTACTTATCTCTTGGATTTGTATTTGTGTTCTAAAAATAAGGATAGTAACATATACGATCAATATTTACATCTTATCGGTGAAGAGAGTTTAGGACTGGTAGAGGAGATTAGATTCAAGGATCAAAAAATTCCAATTGAGTCGAGACTTTCGGTGAGAGAGATCAAAAATGGAACAAAAAAAGAACAGGTTAATAGGATGATCATAACGCCACTATTCAAAGTGGATGGTTCATATCTATCTCCGAATCAACTATCAGACGGAACGTTCAAGATGTTAGCTCTTGTGTTTTACATTATTAGCGATGAAAACCACACTCTGTTAATAGAGGAGCCCGAAGTATCTATTCATCATGGATTATTGGATAGCTTGATAGAGCTGATTAAACAAGAATCAAAGTATAAACAAATTATCGTCAGCACCCATTCAGAGTTGGTACTAGATGCAGTCCAGCCTGAAAATGTGTTAGTTGTGAAGAAGGAGCAAGACAAAGGTACTTTAGCGAAATCACTGACTGATAATCTTTCTCAAGATGACTACAGAGCGTTAAAAAAATATTTAGAGACGGAAGGGAATTTAGGTGAGTATTGGCGAGAAACTGGCTTAGAGTATGAGTAAGAAAAAGCCAAAAGCAGATGGGATTGGTTTGATTGTAGAAGATAATAGTGATTTTGAAACCATACAAGTATTAATATCTAGATACCTTGATATACAATCCCTTAAGTTTAAAAAGTCTGTAGGGAATGGATGTGGAAAAATGAGGCGTAAGGCTTTAGCTTACGCTAAAAACTTATCGAATAGAGGTTGTAACATGGTTATTCTGGTTCACGACCTTGATAGAAGAAACTTGAAAGAATTGAGAAAAGACTTACAATTCTTTTTAAACGAAAGTGTTGCTGAATTTAATTTCATCTGTATTCCAAACGAAGAAATAGAAGCATGGTTATTGAGTGATGAGGAAGCAATAAAAGAGGTTTTTAATCTGAAGCAATCTATAAGACCAATACATCATCCTGAAAAGATTACTTCTCCAAAGGAACATTTAGAGCAGTTGGTTTATAGAGGTTCAAACAAGAGCAAAAGATATATTAATACGCAGCACAATGTGAAAATTGCAGAAAAACTAGAACTAGAAATAGTAGCTAGTAAATGTCCAAGTTTCAAAGAATTATTGGACTTTCTGGACTTACACAGATACTAATATCAAATTGAAGAAAATTAAAACAACAGATAAATGAAACTGACATTAAAAGTATGGCGACAAGGCGGAAGACATGTGGGGCAGTTCGTAGAGTATAAGTTGGACAACATCACAGAAAGTATGTCTTTTCTGGAAATGATGGACGTGCTAAACGAGCAGTTGATTAGTCAAAAGAAAGAACCAGTAGCGTTCGAGCACGACTGTCGAGAGGGAATCTGTGGGACGTGTAGTATGGTCATTAACGGGCATCCACACGGGCATCAAAAGAGTACGACGACTTGTCAGTTGCATATGCGCTCATTTAATGATGGCGATACCATTTACATTGAACCATTCAGAGCGAAGTCATTTCCAGTTGTAAAAGATTTGGTAGTGGATCGTGATGCGTTTGACCGCATTATTCAAGCAGGTGGATATGTATCTGTCAACACTGGTCAGGCACAGGATGCCAATGCTATTCCGATTGAAAAAGATCAGGCATTAGATGCCTTTGATGCAGCAGCTTGTATTGGATGTGGAGCTTGTGTAGCCGCTTGTCCGAATGCTTCTGCGATGCTGTTTGTATCGGCGAAAGTGTCGCATTTGGCGCAATTGCCGCAAGGAAAAGTGGAAGCGAAAAAACGCGCTCAAGCAATGGTCGCACAAATGGATGCTGAAGGATTTGGGCAGTGCTCCAATATCTCTGCGTGTGAAGCAGAATGTCCAAAAGACATTTCGATCACGAATATTGCACGTTTGAATCGGGAGTATTTAGGTTCTGTCTTTACTTCTGAGAAGGCAATCGTCTAGTTACCGTTTCTTAGAACGTAAAAATAGCCGTGGTACTTTGATTAAGTAGCACGGCTGTTCTTTTTAAATTAGTGTATAGCTGTATGATTTACGGTCTATCGTCTAATATCTATTCACATGGCAAGCATAGAACTACTAACGGCACAGAACGTACAGATTGAGTACGAGTTAGCTTCCTTGCAGGAACGCTTTTTAGCTATTCTAATTGATCTATTGATTGTATTTGGTGGTTACTACGCGCTCCTCATTTTGCTGTCGATTGCTACGGAAGGTGCTTTGTTTTCGGGAAGTGGTTTTCTGATGTCTTTCTTCTTCTATCTGTTGCCCATCGCATTGTTTGTTATTTACCAGTTTGGGACGGAAATCTGGCTGTCGGGGCAGTCGTACGGCAAACGGGCTATGGGCTTAAAAGTGGTTCGTTTAGATGGAACGTTTTCTCGGCTGAGCGATCATTTAATTCGAGCTATTTTTTATCTAATCGACTTGACATTGTCCGCTGGTATTCTTGGTGCATTATCTATTCTAGCCTCTCCCAATCGTCAACGCTTCGGCGATCATGCTGCGCATACGACTGTTATTCGTTTGCGAAGTAAGTTGCGTTTTGAATTAAGCGATATTTTTAAAATAGATTCGATTGAGGAGTATGAACCTACATATGAGGAAGTGAAACAACTCACTGAGTCTGACATGTTACTCATTAAACAAGCATTAGCACGATACAAAGCATACCCGAATGCCGCACATCAAGAGTTGATAGAAAATTTAGCAGAAAAGATGAAAGAATTGTTACAGATAGAGTCAACGCATCAGCATCGAGCGGAAGGCTTTCTAAAATTGCTCATCCGCGACTACATCGTACTCACGCGCTGATTTGGCTACCTCTTCCTCTAACACTCGATGAAAGCGTAGCAAATGATTGTCTACCGTCTCATTGTATAAACATAGTGTTAGCACACGCTTTTTTCGACCATCCAAAGGAAAAAGGATTTTAATCGGATTGTGTACGTATCCATTGTCCTCAAAAAGTAAGATTTGTTTGTTGCGAGTAGGAATGCGAAATAGCGAAAGTTCGGTAGCATTACGAGGAATAGGCACGTCTTCATAGCCTTCCTCTTGTAAGAATTGGCGCACCATGTCGTACGTACGCTCCAGATTAGACCCTGCAAACGTGGTTTTATATTCCCAACCATCACTTTCCCCTCCTAGATAATCTGAACCTCTAGGTGGAAAATTATCCCGTAAAGCCATATCTTATTATTTGTCAATGACACCATTGCTTTTACAAAAGTCAAACTATTTTAAGTAATTTCAAACGAAATGTTGTTTTTGTCTAAAAGAAATAACAGTAGCATGGTATAAAGCTGGACAAACCTATTGCCCCTTTTGCCAAACGAAAGACAGCCTTCATGTGTTCTGTATCCGTTTATTGAATTTACAACAACTGAATGTCAGCATATATCAATTATCTTGGAACTGCCAATCCACCATACCAAATCAATCAACAGCAAATTGGTGCTTTTATGGCATCTACACAACAAATGGATGCAGAGGAAGAGCATCAACTAAAGGTGCTGTATCGGGCGAGTGGTATTTCGACACGGTATAGCGTCCTTGCAGATTATCAAACTATTGACCACAAAGCGTATACATTTTACCCTCCTGCTGCTGATATAGAACCATTTCCGAGTGTCGGGCAGCGTATGAAAATTTATGAGCGAGAAGCTATAAAGCTATCATTAGCCGCTGTTCAAGACACGTTACCAGCAGATTTCAACTTAAGTTCAATTACTCATTTAGTTACAGTGAGCTGTACGGGGATGTACGCGCCTGGTATTGATATTGAGTTGATTGAGCAACTGGAATTATCGACTTCTATACAACGTACGGCCATTAACTTCATGGGGTGTTACGCCGCTTTCAATGCGTTGAAAACAGCGAATCAGATTGTGATCGCACAACCCGATGCGAATGTTTTAGTCGTAGCAGTAGAGTTATGTAGTTTACATTTTCAAAAGAAGAAAGATCCAGATAGTCTACTAGCAAACGCGCTTTTTGCAGACGGTGCAGCGGCAGTGTTGGTAAGTGGAAGGGCAAAGGTAGGGAGTATCAATTTATCTATGGAGAGTTTTTTTTGTGACCTTGCGTTTCAAGGAAAACAAGATATGGCATGGAGCATCAATGACTTTGGGTTTGAGATGCGACTGACGGCTATGGTGCCAGATTTCATTCGAGGTGGTATCCGTCAGTTGACAAATAACCTATTGAAAAGTATAAA
Source organism: uncultured Saprospiraceae bacterium (assembly GCA_964385665.1). Taxonomy (GTDB): domain Bacteria; phylum Bacteroidota; class Bacteroidia; order Chitinophagales; family Saprospiraceae; genus JAAUTG01. Next base: position 14,520 of record CAYLPW010000055.1, on the reverse strand, counting down.
TATGGACTTAGAACAGGTTAATTACTTCGCTATTCACCCAGGAGGTAAACGTATACTTCGTGTTATTGAACAAGAATTAGGATTGGAGCGATATTGTAATCGCTTTGCCTATCAAGTACTTAGAGAGTATGGCAATATGTCATCACCAACTATTCTATTTGTACTAAAAGCACTACTAGCAGAAGTAACTACTGAAGATAAAGGAAAAAATGTATTGAGCTTCGCGTTTGGTCCAGGATTGACCTTGGAAAGTATGTTGTTGAAGGTGTGCTGATGTTGAACTCAACGTTGAAACTAGTATCATACCAGTTTTGACAATGAAGTGCGGAGATAGAAACTAGGTTAGTTGGAGGCTAGTCTATTCAGAAAAGGGACATAGGGTGTCCTATTTCTGGATTGCAGCGCGGGAACATCCATAGCTGCGGCAAGCCTTGCGAAAGCTTTCGGCGTTTGACGAAGAGTAGACTCGAACGAATCGGTTGATATACGTAATTGGTTGTTAAAACTGGTACAATAAATTTGAATGACGGGTTAATATTTCTGTTACCTAGTTTAAGTTGGACATCATTAAACTGATTTTAATTAGCCTTCCGAACAAATTCAGACTTCAAGCCCATCGCGCCAAAGCCAACTATTTTACAATCAATATTGTGGTCGCCCTCACGTAGCCGAATGTTCTTCACTTTCGTACCCGCTTTGATCGGCTTAGGTGCGCCTTTAACTTTCAAGTCTTTGATAATGATGACGGCATCTCCATCCTGTAGCTCATTGCCATTGGAATCTACCACTTTTAAAGTATCGTCTTTTAGTTTTTCATTTGGATTCCATTCGTGTCCGCATTCCGGACACGCATATATTTCATTGCCCATCGAGTAACCATAAGGCGACTGGCAATGGGGACAAGATTGTGTTGCTTCTGACATTAGTTATCGTTTGTATTTCAAAATTGAGGTGTTGGGAAGTCCACGATCCACATCATAATCATACCCGCTATGCCCCCTAGAAGCATCAACGGAAAAAAGAGTTTTACTTGCTGTGCCGTCACACTGGAGGTGCCGTTAAGACTGGATTTCCGTATTAGTCCTGGGTGTGCCTCAAAAAATTCCGCTCCATTCTTGAAGTAAATCCATCGGATAGCTAGTGCCCAAAGTACGATAATAGAAGCGTGAAAGAGCAAAACTATTGGGTTCATTGCGCTCGGCTGAAAATAGTCAAAGATACTTTCCGTTTGCCCACTCACATCACCAATCATCATAATGACCCAAGGGATGCTTCCGTAGCTCAACCATCCTTTCCAATAGCTATCATAGCCTCGTCTCAGCTCTGGTTGTTGGGCGATGTATTGCTTAGCTCGCTGTTTTAGGATCAATCCATTGATGAACACGACGATTATGAAAAGTAGCCAAGTGTGTTGAATAATGAGTTTCACGTATGATAGTTGTTCTAAGCGGAATTGCTGTGTGTTTGTCTGTTTCGACTATCGAAGTTGATTTCAGACTCAGGCACACTCCAATTGTTCCTTTTTGATATGTTATGATACCTTGTCTTCAAATCGCTCTTTAAAACGGATATCCAATTGCCAGATTATAATTCAAATTGTTTTGTCGCCAGTTCGCATCACCGATGTTGATTTCATCCAATACCCAACGATCACCAGGAACACGGTCAGCACGGCGCAAAGGGAACGCAATATCCAATCGGAGCAGCAAGAACTCTAAATCCAATCGAATACCTATACCAGTCCCCACCGCCAACTGCTCATAAAATTTACCGAACTCAAACTCGGCTTCTGCAAATCGCTCGTCGCCATCTTGATTGCGCAAGAACCAAACATTACCAGCATCGACGAAGGCAGCTCCTTCTACAAATGGAAATAGGTCGAAGCGATATTCGATGTTTCCTTCTAGACGAATGTCACCAGTTTGGTCAAAAAAAGCAGTACTAGCCACTGTCGTATCAGGAGGCACACTTCCAGGACCAACGCCACGCAAGGGAAACGCCCGAATACTGTTTGCACCACCGACAAAGTACTGCTTGACATAAGGCATTACGCGTGAATTGTTGTAGGGAACACCAATACCAGCTAAAAAGCGAGTGACTAGACTATTGTTCTCATTTAGAATGTTGTACCGTGCCTCTAAATCAAAGCGAGCGTATTGCGAAAATTTGGTATTGAAGAGTTCTGTGTTGTCGGAGTCGATGAGATTAATTAGATTGCCAGAGGTTTCGATACCCGTTTGAAAGAAAAGATAATTCTTCAACGTATTGATTTCCTGCTCGTTATACGTAAACCGATACGCCAATCCAAGTATCGCAATATCATCAAAACTCTGGCGCAGACGAGAGTTGTTGTCGAGTACTTTTTGAAACTCATTTGTAATATCAAATAGACGAACAATATTCACATTGAGCGGTCGAAAACTATGTCGGCGGTAGCGTGTCGTTTGCCATTCATAGCCAAAATCAAACTGTAACGAATTGATCGTAAAAAACGAAGTCCGCCGTTGGTAACTGTTTGTCAAACTGAAGCGCGTCCTTGGAATGTAATACGTAAATATCTTTTCTTTTCGGAACGGCAGCAAGAAACGAGGCAGTGTTAAACTGGCTTGTCCAAGTACTTCCAATGTGTTGACAAAAGGCAAGTTAGAGTCAGCCGTCTGCGTCTCGACACCTACTGTTAAGCGCAAATTTAAACGTTCCGCTCCATTAAAGATGTTTCGATGCGTGTAGCTCCCCGAAACGGCTGCTCCTAAAAAGTTACTCGTTTCTGTACTGAGTTCTACTTCTCCATTGATGTCCTGCGTGAGCGAAGGTGTCAGGTAAATGCGTCGCCTCAAGAAGCTACTGTCGTTTTTGAAGAGCGGTTCATACTCCACATTTACAAACTTAAAAACACCTAAATCCAGTAAATGATTGACGGTTTGGTCTTGTAAGTTTTGCTTAAAAGGATCGCCTTCGTTCTGAGCAATGATGCGTTTCAGCGCAGGGGCATGAATGAATTCATCTTCTTGAATAAGCTGTATATCTTTATAAAACAAGGTGTCCGATACGCTATTGTCTTCGTCGTCCAAGTTGAAGGTAGGATACACATACGCCGTATCCATATAGTGAATTTTTAGATCTTCCGTCTGCGTCAAACGCATGTGAATGTCGACCTGTTTGAAGCCAGCGGTAGTATCGACGAAGTAGAAAATATAGCTAGGATCGAATAAAAAATAGCCTCTGTTGCGAGCGATTTGCGTCAGACGCGCACGTTCGGCTTCTAACGCATTCACTTGATAAGGCGTGTTCTGACGAATAAAAGAATTCTCGCGCTGTGCAATGACGAATGAATCAACTGTGCTGCTGTCTTCCGGAAAGTAGACATTTCGAATTTGATACCGACCATTGCTGTAAATGCTATACTTTGCTTGTAAAGTTTTGCCATCAATCAATGTATCGGCACTGACGGTCGAATTAAAATAACCCCGATCTCGCAGGTAAGCTTCCATGACCGCATCCGAGCGATTGATGTCACTCGGATCATATAGAATAGGGGCTTGTCCAGCCAGATCAGCTATTTTGTTACCAATGCCTTTTTCTTTGTCGGGGTTATGAAAGGCGTTGTAGAACCAAAGCTGTACTGGATTATTAGTTTTTGGGCGAGCAAAACTATTGAGGCGTGTTTTTAGCTGTTTGGCATTGTCAATGCTGTCTGGCTGTACAAATTCAATTGTAGTGCCAGTAAACAAGTATTCGCCTTCGGGTACGTATTTGGTGGAATTGCAGGAAGTCATTAGGAAGCAACAGTAAGCTGCCAGTAGAAAATAGAAAAGTGTCTGTTGAAATTTAGTCATGCAGTTGCTGCGTTAATACTGTTTGTTTAGGGAAATCAGTACAAAGTGATTTCAACTTTTTCGTATAATTGAAATCATACGCTGTTGTTATGATTCACAGATCAAGTAGTGTGTTCATAACAGCAGGGTGCGACTTCAGTCGTACTTATATTATTCATTTTTATTCTTTTTCTTCTCCTCCTTTCCAGACTCTCCAAATGATCGAGTAAATGTCAAGCCTACACCAGTCTGCGGAGAATTATCTTGATTCAAGACATCAAAGTTTTCTCGTCGAAACACGCGGAGTCGGTAATTACCAGCTGGTGTCAACTTGTATTCTAACACAAAATCGCCCGCAATGGAGGAAAAATTAGCTCCTTCTACCACTAATGCACTTTGACTATTGACATTAAAGTTACCACCTACTTGTACGGATAGCCGATCATCCAAGAAGTTTTTACTGACACCTAGATTCAGTTCCGTAACGGTATTGCCAGCATCTCCCAAGTCGTAGTCCGATTGATACGAATCAATGCCAATATTAATATCTACGCCTTTGACATAGTTATCAGCTAGTCGATTTAGTTGGTTGGTCAGCAAAGAACTTACACTGGACAAAGCGACCGCTCGACCAGCATCAGCAATGCCACCGCCACCGCTTTGTTGGGAAATAAAACTACCTAACAAGAGTAAGCTAAATACTTGTTTGTTGAGTTCAGAAGGATTTTCGCGTAGGCGTTGTAGCTCTTGTCGCGTGATGCTAGTGACACCCGCGCCACTCTGCGGTACTTGAATATCAAAGCTGATTTCAGGTTCGTCTAGATCGCCACGCATACCTAAGACCACATCCACTTCGGTGCGTCTTTTTGCTGCTAATGCTTCATTGCTATTCTCATCTGTAACCCTGTTGCGAATCAATTCAAACGTGGGCGTTTCAGCCGTGTATGTTGCGGTAATATCGAAACGCGTATCCAATGGATCACCGATAAAATCTAGTCGGCTGTCTTCTTTTAGCTTAAACTCTCTTTTCACCAGCCCCTGATAATTCATGGAGTAGCGACCATCCGTAATGCGGTAGTTCCCTAAAATATCGACAACGCCATTCGGAGCCATATCAATAGTCATTTCTGCTACGCCACGGCACACCAGTTTGTCACCTGTGGAAGGATCAATTACAATCTGCAATTCTGCACTTGGCGTCACTTCTAGATTGAGCGTCAAATCAACGCCAGCTTCATTGAGTCGATACACATCCTCCAGCGTTCGAGTGCTATCTTCGGCTAAATATTCTTCGGGGTCGGCATAAATAATGAAATCGCGTTGACTAGCCACAGCGGCTTCTACTGTCAATGGTTGCACGAACAATTGCGTACCAGAAAGGGTACTCGCTCGCATGTCAATGATGGGTTTGAGAGACGTGCCTTGAATATCGACATCCGCTGAGACGAGCAGCGTTCCATAATACAGTTCCTCATCTTTGCTGGTCGTGTTGAGGACTTGAAAGCGCGTGGTACTGAAGTTCATATTCATCCCGATTTCTTCCACATTGCTAATGTCCATTGCGCCTTGTAGTTGCGCTTTGTTGCCATTGGCGTCCGTCAAGTCCAGCGTACCAAATTTCATAATGCTATTGTCAAAGGTAATTTCGTCACGTGCCACAGTATAGCGAACGCCTGAGATACCCAGTACTGTACTCACACTATCCAAACCCATTGTGCCTGCTACTTCAGGAGCAGTCGGTGTACCAGTAATATCAAATCGTCCGTTCAGTTCGCCTCGACTATCTCGAATCAAATCTTGCATAAATGGGTCGATCAACACAATTTTTAGATCATCCATTTCCGCCTCGATATCAAAGGTTTCCGTCGGTATTTCGTAGGTTCCTTTCGCGCTGAATTCACCCATTTTTCCATCCAAAACGGCATCGACATTGATGACTGGACGCTGCCCATTTTGAGAAGCCTTTAGGCTTAGATCGCCAACTGCTTGATCTTCCAACAAAATATTATTGATGCTTATGTCCGCCAAATAATTAGGTGTGCCATCGTAATCGCGCACCACAACCCCACCATTGATCTCTCCAGCGTAATTGGCTTCCTCCATATTGATGAAGGTAAAAATCTCGGCGAGTTGAAAATTTTCAAAGCCCAATCTGAGTGGTGCAACATCCTGATCCTGTGTTTGATCATCTGTGCTAAAGGCTAATAGTTGATCGCCTTTACGTAGATTCAAATTATTGATGTTCAATAAGTTATCTAAATAGATGATTTCGTTGTCAGGGGAAACCTGCCAAACTTCATTGTTTAAAACAAAACGCTCATCCAAGGTGGCTAAATAGCGTCTGCCAGGCTGACTTGCTTGCCCGCTAAGTGCTAGTTTGGTCAGGCTACTATCGCCCACACTTTCCAGTGCTTCGACGCTCATAAACAAGCTATCATTCCCAAAATCCAAACCAACAGTTGCTACCGAAATTGGGCGATCCATACCATAGTCGATGTCCTCCACACTTAATCGGGAAGTTAACAAACTGGGTGTGCCTTGTGCGCGTAGCTGAATAGTAGACAAACTGTTGTTCATGACGGAAATGAAAGGAATATCCGTTGTGAAATCTAAATTTTTGGCTTTCGTATCCAATACGAACCGAGCGGTAGCTGTATCCAATTGTTCGATACCTGTAAAGAAGATGTTGATGAGTGGAAGTGGTTCTGCCAGCTCGAGAACAGCGGTAAAGTTCTGATCGGGTAGGGTAGCGCGTGGCTGATTGGGTTCAATTGCCAATGAATCCGTTTGATCGACTGGACTAATAAACTCATCAACAGGGAAGTAGTCATTGACGTAGTTGGTGATCAGTACAGGCAGTTCTGCTATATTGTAATCGCCGCGTAGTGAAAAATTAAAAAATTCAGATTGAATGACTACACTTCGACCAGTATCTATTTCTGAAGCCAACAGCACAATGCTATCCGTCTGCACAAAGGCGGAGTCGTTTGATAAATAAATATTTTCTATTCGCGCACTTCCAGAAATATTATCCACGCTATTGCCTTGGAAGTCGCTATCAATATCCCCACTAAACGCATAGGGAATACCTTCAAAATTTAGGTTGGCGAAGTTGATAGTATCTATAGAAGCGGTAAAATTCAAATCAGGAATCGAATCATTTAGATTGACATCACCTTGAAAAGTAAAAGATAAATTAGGATCATCCAGACTAGCTTCTCCGATGAACTCTCTTCGATTAATAACGCCATCTACTTTTAAATCTCGGTAGTTATAGCCTAGATAGTCAAACGAGGTGATCTGTCCATTCAGATTTGCCTGAATGCTATCAGGTGCTAAGCCGCTGCCTTCCCCTGCCAGCTCAAACGAGACCTTGCCAATTGTTGTATCCTGCAACACATAGCCTAAGTCAAATTCATCTAGTTGTATCTGACCGTCGTAGCTAGCATTCGTATAATCGCTATTAAAAGACACGGTAGCATCTGTTGTCGCTGCACCCACATCCGTTTTTAGTTCGCCTTCCGCATCTATGTTGTACTCATCGCCACTGATATTACCACTAAAATAAATCTTTCCCATTCGCTGTACTTCGGGCGGCAAACCACCTTCTACTAAGCCACTAGCTTCACTCGCTTGTGTCCGTAGTTCTCGAATATCCAAATTAAAAGCAATGGGTTGACTATCTGTTAAGTGATTCGCGTAGAAGTCACCGATGAAGCGCGTATAAGCTTGTGTTTCAAGACGTACATTATTACCTCGCACTTGATTTAGCCCACCTATAAACTGTCCAGTCAACTGAATACGCCCCAAATCTTGTAAGCCTGTTGGGATTGGAACATCTCGGGTCAGGCGTTTTATTTTTTGGTAAGAAGTCGTTAAGCGACGCAGTCGAATATTGTATTCCAACTCATCTGGATTCATCAAATCACTAGCTGAACCCACTGCTCGTAGCACAATGTCATTATCCACTGAGAAATCAACTTCGATGGCTCGCAGTTCTTCTAGCGTTCCACTTGCTTTTCCACTAAAATTGATGGTCTTGTCGAGAGAGGTATTGAGTTGATTAATTTCTGTAATGGAAGGCGCGAAATAGCGTAAGTCTTCAAACGCCAACTCCATTTTCTGTACTTCAAAATCTAAAAAAATAGACGCTAAATCTTCTACTAAAGCTGAAAAAGTGGGATATTCTGCGCTTGCTTTCGCTTGAAATTCGCTTTTGGGAGTCGATAAGTTAAAGTTACTAATGGCAGCTGATTCTGGTGTTACTTTCCAATCCAAACCAAAATCACGAAGCACAAACCCACTATGGTCTTCAAACGCAATCGTTTTGATTTTTCCTTCGATTTTGTCGGATAGCATTTGCCAGCTGCGCAACTCTACATTAAAATTAGTCAAATTCAAATGGCTAAAATCAACAGCGTTAGGGAGGCGTTCCCGATTGCGATCTTCGTAGACAATATGGTTGTCGATAAGAGATAGCTTATTCAAATATACTTCCCACCCAAAATCAGGAAAGACCAAAGGAGCAGCTGTTGTCGTATCTAGTCGTGGGTCAGGTATTTCTAAGATATTATCTTTCGGCTTCTCCAAAAAACTATACCGAATGTCACTATCCCGAAGGCGTATCAGATTGACATCCACGCGCTGTTTCTCCATATCCAAGTCGTCGATATGAAACTCCAGATGATCTAAATAGACTTCGGTATCATTGTACGCATATTCATCCAACATACGGAAATACGTATCTTTCACATCCACTTGGTCGATACCAAATGTCCAAACTGCCCCTGTAGTAGTCGTATCGACAGGTGTGGAGGGAGCAAACGCATCTATGAGAAATTGGTAGTTGAATAGGCTGTCGGCTTGAGCGCGATACAAATTGGCTTTGACTCCTTGTACACCGACGTGTTTAACTTGGATGTGGTTGTCTAAAATTCGAGCTAACCGCACATTGACACCAATTCGCTCTGCAAAAATAAGGGTGTCTTGCTCTTGACTTTCTATATAAATGTCTTCGAGGACAACTGTTTTAAAAAAATCAATATCGACGCCACCTATTTCAACAGTTGTATTGAGGGTTTCGGAAAGGCTTTTGGTGACTTGTTGGACGAGTTTAGTCTGAACGCTGGGAATTTGAATAATGATCCAGATAAGTGCAAAAAGGAAAAACACGATGCCAATAATCCAGCCAAAAACCTTTAAAATTTTTCTCAACATTCGTGTTGCTTATAGATTGAATACGATATAAATTTACTCTGCGCTTGTCATCTCTTCCCCTTTACATGGATTCTAATAGAAACTATAATCTACTACTCATGTTCAATAGTCGATGTGACTATTTTTGGCACTGAACACGACAAAGCAAGTTGAGTTATATAGAAAAAACTAAAACTGCTAATTATGAAATGGATAAATCTTAAAACAAGCTTACCTTTTGCTTGCCTACTATTTGTATTCAGTGCCTGCGAGGAAGCAGCCGAAACCTCTGCTATCGAAGAAACACCCGAGGAGAAAGCGATGGAAGTTGCTATGGAAACCGAGATTCCTTCTAAACTCGATCTAGTTGTTGAAGCGGATGGCGAAGAAGAAACCATCGTTGCCGATTTGTACGTCGCGGAGGAGAAAGCACCAATGGACTTTTATACCTATGTACCAACGGGTTTCAACGTCAACATCACGGACGACCCCGAAGACAATTACAGCATCAACTTCGCTAGAGATGGTCGCTTAGCTATTCTGACTTTTTTACCTAAAAATACGTCCGAAGCAGATGCGATAGCCGCTGCTAAAATGCGTATTGAAGAAGCTGGAACTGTGGGTGAAGAGAATAATGGAATGGAGTTCTTCTTAGATGGCGATGATAATCAGGTCATTTTAACCACGCTCAAAAGTCACAATGGACAATATTACTACTGGACGAGACAGTATCCCACAGAAGATGCGATTAGTTTCGAGCCGTACGCGATGGTTATTATGGATAATATGAACTGGAAGTAAACGAGACATTAGAGGGTAGACGATGGACTTTAGACTATCTGACGTATTTTTTTAATCGAAACTAAAAGGGACTTTTCTGAACATTGTATCAGGAAAGTCCTTTTTGCGTCTAACATCTATTGTCTAACATCTAATATCTTAAATAGAATGGCTTACCTTCCTATCGACGACTACGGCATCATTGGCAACATGCGAACAGCTGCGCTGGTCAGCAAACAAGGCACTATCGACTGGATGTGCTACCCGTATTTTGATTCGCCCTCTTTGTTTGCAGCAATTTTGGATGATGAAAAAGGCGGACGATTTACGATTGAACCGAGCCATACCGAGTCGACGAGCAAGCAATTCTATTGGCAGGATACTAATATTCTAGTCACTCGCTTTATCAACGAAGACGGAGCAGTCGAACTATTGGACTACATGCCGGTGGGAGACAGTCAATTGGCAGAGAAGCACAATTGCCTAGTTCGTCGTGTTCATGTGCTTCGAGGGAATTTTAAACTCAAAATATACTGTCGTCCAGGTTTCGACTATGCTCGCGCCGATCATGAAGTAAGTAAGGACGAGCAAGCGTATCACTTCGAGAGTGAAGAGTTGACAATGTCTTTGGTGACCAAAGAGTCAATAACGATCAAAGACAATGCCATTGACTGTGAAATCACGTTAAAAGAAGGGGACAAAACATCCTTCATTTGGACAGAGTTGGGCGAGGAAGACCAAGGTGTTAACTTTCAAGAATTAGAAACAGAAGCATTTGACGCTACGATAAAGTACTGGCGCAAATGGTTGAGTCAATGCACGTATACTGGACGCTGGCGCGAGACTGTCTATCGGTCTGCCTTGGTACTCAAGCTGTTGACTTTCGAGCCTACGGGGGCTATTATTGCTGCGCTGACCTCTAGTTTGCCTGGCAAGATAGGCGGCGAACGCAATTGGGATTATCGCTACACCTGGATTCGGGACGCAGCTTTCACGGTTTATGCTTTTATGCGGATCGGCTTCACGGAGGAAGCAAAGTGTTTTATGCGCTTCATTGAGGAGCGAGTAAAAGAGCGTGAAGAAGGCGAACCGCTACAAATCATGTTTAGCATTCACGGCGAACACGAACTGACAGAGAAAACGCTCGATCACTTATCGGGCTATAAAGATTCTTCGCCTGTACGAATCGGAAATGGTGCTTACGATCAATTGCAGTTAGACATTTACGGCGAGTTAATGGATTCGGTCTACTTAAGCAACAAATATGACACCCCTATTTCTTATAGTTTTTGGCAGGAACTGCGCAAGGCTGTTAACTGGAATGCCGACAACTGGCAGCGTAAAGATGCTGGTATCTGGGAGATTCGGGGTGGTGAACGACATTTTGTCTATTCCAAATTGATGTCTTGGGTAGCGATGGATCGGGCGTTGCGACTGGCAGACAAACGTTCTTTTCCAGCCGATCGAGAAAAGTGGCTAAAAACACGTGATGAAATCTATGAAGAAATATTGGAACATGGCTGGAGCGAAGAGGCGAATGGCTTTGTACAGTCTTACGATGGCAGTGCGCTGGATGCTTCCAATCTATTGATGACCATGACGTTCTTCATGTCCTCCAATGACCCTAAGATGCTAAAGACACTAGATTCAATGGATCGACCGCTGACCGAAGGCGGTTTGATGGTCAACGATTTGGTCTATCGGTACGATGTGGAACAAGCGCCTGATGGGGTAGAAGGTGAGGAAGGGACATTTAATATTTGTACGTTTTGGATGGTGGAAGCCTTAGCTCGTGCAGGAGAAGCAGATCCAAAGTATCTGGAACGTGCGCGTATGATGTTTGAACACATGTTGAGCTATGCGAACCATTTAGGTTTGTATGCCGAACAAACTGGCGTGCGCGGCGAGTCGTTAGGTAATTTTCCGCAAGCCTTTTCGCATTTGGCATTAATTAGTGCGGCGTACAATCTGGATAAAACGTTGAGTAGTTAGCAATGGGTAATGGGCAGGAGAAGTTATGCTCATAGTAGATGCTTTGTGAAGGTTGCGATTCGTTTAGTTGACTGAGGTGTTTGTAAAGCTAAACGGTAACCTACAACAAGCAAAGCATCCCCGCACACTCTATTCGACAACTGTCGCACTACGACAAAGGATAAACCGAAAAGAGTACACCAATTAACTAGCACATCCGTTTAAACTGAACTGCTTAACACCTAATCTACTCATGTCTCTACACGAAAACACGGATCTTAAACGATCTACCTTAGCTCTGCTCATCCAAATGTCACACAGCGACGATGAAGTTTCCACCATTGAGCAGCAATATATCATCTACGTCGCCAAAGAACTCGGTGTACCCATTTCAGAAGTAGAGACGATTCAAGCACAACCCGAGGCGTACGATCTAAAACCGCCACAAGACGAACAGGAACGCATGATGATTTTGTATTACCTGTTATTTACGATGCGAATAGATGGCAGAATCGAGGAAGCAGAAGAGCATCTGATGTACAAAGCGGCGCTACGTTTGGGCTTCAATCATCAAATGGTGAGCGATCTAATTGCTGTAGTCAAAAAATATCCGAAAGGAAATCTACCCACCGATGTGCTACTTCATGAAATCAAAAAATACATGAATTGACCCGCTAAAAAATAGACAGAAGTCTTGAAAGCGGTATTTCCTCACACTTTCTTAACCTACTTTAAATAACTGATAAAGCCCAGTAACTATCTAGCTATTTAACCGCCCCAACCGTTATACGAGTGAAGTAAACTAAAATGACACTTTGAAATTATACCTGTTATCCTTTTCCATTTTTTCCTTTTGCCTACTCTATGCAGTAAGCGGATTCGCTCAACAAATTAGCGGACACGTCTACGCAGAAGGTAATGTACCTGTGCCGTATGCGAATATTTACATCCAACAATTGCAAACAGGAACTTCCACGGATGAAAACGGCTACTACTTTATTACGGTCGATCCAGGGGAGTACAATTTAGTGTATTCGGCGTTGGGGTACGAAAGCGTTGAAATTCAATTGTTTGTGGGTGATGAAGGGGTGGAACGCTCTATTGTTTTGGGAGAATCCAGCGTAGAGTTGGAAGAGATTGTAGTCAAAGCATCTAAAAAGAATCCTGCGGTTGAAATTATCCAAAAGGCAGCTGAGAACAAGAAGAAATACTTGCGACAATTGGAGAGTTATCGCACTGAAGTCTATGTCAAAGCCACGGAAGAAATAGAACAACATAAAAAGCAGGAGATAGTCGAAACAGTAGAGGAAGACACGCCTCTTGAACAACAAGATAAACTAGCCAGCAATCAGCCCGACGTTCCCAATATCAACTTGCTAGAAATGCAAGTCCAGCTCAATTTCCAACAACCCAACCGCTTCAAAGAAGAGCGAAACGCCTACAAAGTCTATGGGACAAAAGCTGGACTATATGTGCCAATGTTGGGGAAAATGGATATGAATTTTTATCGAAATTTAGTGTTTCCGAGAGATTTGACAGAAACGCCAGTTATTTCTCCAATCAGTAAAACAGCTATTCTTTCTTACAAATACAAAATAGTTGCCAGCGAATGGGAAGATGGTGTTTTGGTGCATAAAATAAAAGTAACGCCACGAAAAGTGGGGAATTCGACAGTGGAAGGATTCGTGTATATTAACGAAGATTTGTGGAATATCAATCGGCTAGAATTAAGTTTCCCGAAAGGCGGATTGAAGTTGTACGACAAATTTAGTATCGAACAAGTATACCAAGAAGTGGGCGACAGTCTGTGGTTGCCATCGCGTCAGGCGTATCATTATGAAACGAAAGAAGGACGAAAACGCACCTTCAAAGGCAAGACCCTCATTCAGTACAAGCAATTTGAACCGAACTATGTCTTTCCAGATAAATTTTTCGGACGCGAAGTAGCAGTGACGACACAAGAAGCCTACGAGCGAGATTCTAGCTATTGGAAAAGTATACGTACCGAGCCGCTAGAGACTGAAGTACAACGCATGGTGACGCAGCGCGATAGTCTGGAAGCGATCTACAATAGTCCAGCTTACAAGGATTCTATAGAACAAGTTTTCAATAAAGTCAACCTATTGGAACTGGCTTACGATGGCGTTAGTTTTCGCAATCATCGTCGGCAGCAGCAGTGGGATTTGGGATCACTGGCATCGCTAATCGACTTCGAGGTCGTTGGTGGATTTCGCATCAATCCATTTGCTTCTTATTTTAAGCGTTGGGACGATCACCGTCGGCTATTTACGTCTGCTTCTACGAGTATCGGACTGAAAAATGGGGACTTGCAGGGAGATGTAGGCGCGTGGTACTTTTACGATCCTAAACGCTTGTCGAGTGTGGCGTTGGATGTCGGGCGTTCCTTTCGCTCCATCAATCCCTACGATGCGTACCTCAATCAGTTGAGTTTGTCCAACTATATTTTGCAGGATGCCGTGCGGTTTCGCCACAATATGGAACTGTTCAATGGTTTCTATTGGAATGTGAATTTGGGCTATACCGATCGGCAGTCGATTGATCGATTTGATGGTACTAGCTTCATCAATGAAATTATTGACGAGACGGAAGTATTAGAATTTCAGCCCTACAAAACCTTTATCTCCAACATGTATCTTTCCTACACGCCCGCGCAACGCTACATGACCGAACCGAATCGAAAAGTGGTACTCGGCTCTCGTTGGCCTACGTTTACCTTATCGCATCGCAAAGGTTGGAA
>CAYLPW010000054.1:0-22418 GCA_964385665.1 uncultured Saprospiraceae bacterium | reverse complement strand
TCAAAACGGCAAGATAGAGCAAAAGTTGGAAGGTCAGCGTGTCGTATTCTAAAATAAGCGATTTAAACTCGTACACTCTCCTACCTTTATTACTCTAAATTTTATCTTTCATTTTTTGTGCGATGGATGGGTAAAAATTGATTTAAACGTTTGCGGGAAGACCGATTCTTATTGACTAGGTAATTTTAACCCCATTGGCTTCATTCAGTTACCCTCATAGTAGCGCAAACAACTTTATGATAGCGTCTGAAAGGAATAGCTTATGAAAAGTTTACATCATCCCGTAGCTCAGAAGGCAGTTTGGAAATACGACAAGTGATTTTCTACACAATTGATTCAGAGTCTCTTCCTGCGAATAGAGATACAGCACTGAATTAGTAATTTTACCTATCCATTCTAACTAAGTAACTACTATGCTACCATATATACTAGTGATCGACATCGGTACAACAAACACTAAAGCTGTTGCCTTTACCACAACAGGTAAATTATTGAAGAAAGTCAGTAGGGGGTACGAGATTATCGCTCCGCAACCTACCTTTAAAGAACAGAATCCTGATGAGATAGTCTCAGCCGTCCATCTAGCCGTTCAAGAAGTTGTACGTCAATGTGAACGGAAGCCCATTGCTATTGCTTGGAGTAGTGCTATGCATAGCTTGATAGCTGTTGATGAAAACGGACGACCACTCACCCATAGCATCATCTGGGCAGATGGACGTAGTCAGTCGTATGCGGACGAACTGAGGGGTACACCTAGAGGCGATCAATTGTACAAAAAAACGGGAACACCTATTCATCCGATGTCGCCATTGTGCAAGTTGGCTTGGTTGCGCGATCATGAGCCTAGCCTATTTCAGCAGGCTGCTCGATTCATTTCTATCAAAGAGTACGTCATCTGGAAATGGACGGGGGAATATATTGTTGATGAATCAATCGCTTCAGCGAGTGGTCTGTTTAATATTGAAAAACGACGTTGGTGTCAGGCAGCTTTGACATATGCCAGCATTCAGGAGCGACAACTTTCTACTGTAGTTACCGTCACCCATCGCTTGCCCCCTTTAAAACAAGAAGTAGCTACTCTATTACAACTAGACCCTAATACACCAAACATCATCAGTGGGAGCGACGGATGTGTTGCCAACATAGGGGCAGGCATACAGATGTCTGGAGAAGCCGCTTTAAGTATCGGGACGAGTGGGGCTATCCGGATTACCTCTGCTCGACCGATTACCTCATCTGACTTCTATTTGTTCAATTACATTATTGACGATACCTATTATGCTATCGGACATGCAACTAACAACGGCGGCGTCACTCATGAGTGGCTGCGCGAAACCATCGTGACTGAAAAAGATATAAGTGACATCCCCTTAGGAGCAGAGCGACTATTGTTTCTTCCGTATTTAATGGGAGAGCGAGCGCCGGTATGGAACACAAACGCGAAAGCTGCCTTCATAGGTCTACACATAAAGCATGAAGAAAAACATCTGCAACGTGCTGTACTCGAAGGAATCGCTTTTAACCTCTATCAGCTACTACAAGAGATAGAATCAGGAACAGGTAGAATAGAAACAATCTACGCTAGTGGAGGCTATACCAACAATAAGCTAGGAATGCAGATCATCGCAGATGTACTCAATAAAACGATTCATCTGCAACAGCATGAGGAAGGTACAGCTTGGGGAGCTGCTATTTTAGCGATGCGTGCCTTAACTATTGACTATTCCGCTCATCAAAAGCACATCGGTCAATCATTTCATCCAACTGTTTCCAATCATGTGAAGTATGCAGCCATTTATGCAATCTGGCGTAAATTATACGATCAACTAGAAGAAACCTTCCAAGAATTAAGTGACTTGTAGCCGTCATTTTCAGCTTCGGTAATTCAAAAGCATACTAAAAATGTCATCAAATTGTCATATGAAATGGATTTTTATATTTTTTTGCTCTATTCTATATGAACTAAATACATTAGGTATTTATCATTTTTGTCACAATTATTAGCATCAAATTTCTGATTATCAATGCTTTAAGTTTAAAATAACAAATAAAAATATTCACAATACCCTTGTTTTGTTCTTTGTAGCGGATGAAATCTGCCGCATATTTGTATTGTGATTACGAGGGAAGGATAACAGAGAAGAAAAAAAAGGGAGGATTAAAAGCGATTCTCCGACAATTGAAAGAATATGTTCATGGGATTATAATTTGTTGATGGTGAGTCGTCCTGATATAGTCAGGACGAACTACTTTCTCCAAAACAACTCCCATTCAAAAGATACTTTTTTAAATCGCATCAGATTATATAGGAACAAAAAAAAGGCTAACTAAAAGTAGCTAGCCTCGAACTTAAATCATGTTCACGGGATATATAATCAAAACAACTATAGGGATATAAAATAAAGGATATAATATATGTTCTTGTGAATCTGATGCGAATTTAAAGTGAATAATCTATTTATACAAGTTCAACTCCACGACCTAAAGCTATTTTAATATGTTCATGGGATTATGATAATGGGTCGCACAATAACAGTGCGACTCTTTTTTCTCAGAATAAATACCTAAAACCTGACAGTAATAAACTGTTTAATTTCACAAACCGCTCTATTAAACTTTTGAAACTGTGAAAGTTATCATTTAAAATGTTAGCTATTTATTTCACAAACCTTATTTTTTGTCTTTGTATTCGGTGTGAGATAGCCTCATATTTGTAATGTGAAAGGGAAAAAAGTAGTTAGCGTTAAAGAAACGTTAAATAAAACAAACCTCACTGTTCTCTGAAAGCAGAGTGCATAACTCCATAAAGACTGTAAGAAATATGTTCATGGGATAAAAGTTTTTGATGATGACTCGTCCCAAATTATTTGGGACAGAGTCAATCATTTTTCTTACAGCACCTAAAAAGAGATTTCACTTCCTTTTGGAAGAATCAAAAGATATATATGTTCATGGGATTACTTATGTTTGTAGTCGTGTTAGTACACGACTACTTTTTTTTGCCCATAACTGAAGGAGCATCAAATGATCAACTTTGCATGCTTTGATTGTTGTTGAAATCAGATACAAAACATAAGTGACCATTACCAATAAAAAAGCCGTCTACTCTACTAGAATAGACGGCTTTTTTAATGAATCCAATTAAAGAATAGATTGAATTCTATATGATAGATTGAATCAAGTTCAGTACCAAGACTGTGCCTATGAGTTCAACTCTTCCAACATCTGAGGATTCACCACATTGTAAGTACCGTTCTTTACTTCTTGCATAAACTTGTCTCGCTTGACAGGCATACTGCGGTTAAGACTCATCATTTTGATAGTGACAGTTCCGCTATTAAATTTTTCGATTTTCACGTCAATGCTACGATTAGCCATGATAGAAGAGAGTTTTGAAATGTCTTACCTGACAATTCTAATAGTAAAAACTACTTATTAAGAATGAATAGAAAGACTAATGATAAAATAATAAATATACAGCCATCTAAGTGAGTCCAGCAAAAGCTATGAACCTCTCTTTATTTGACTTTGTACTGAATATTAACAAATTCAAATACGCGATTGTTTATCTAGGATAATGAACACTTTTCCCAATGACAGGTTAACTATGGCTATTTTTTGGTTTATTATGGAGATAGCGAGTAGTCAATCGTATAGAAGCAGCCAGTGAGTTACGTTGAAAAGCCTGCATATAGAATAGCAGGGATGAATATCTTTGCTTATAGCATTTACAAAAAATGAACGAAACAATCTCTAGTTTTGCAGTACTACCAACTACTGGTTGGCGATCTTTTCGACTAAATCAGCAACCATGTTTCGATTCACAATACTTTGTTGTCTAGGGAGCTTGCCGCTTCTTCTTGGGGCACAATTGTCCATTGATTTCTCCTCCAACGATCTTTCCGATTGGCAGGGCGACGTCAATAAATTTGAAGTTAACGCCGCACAACAACTACAACTCAATGACCTCTCCCGAATGAGTCCTGCGCATTTATTTCGCCCCTTCTCTATACAGGGTGAAACTGTTTGGGAGGCTTATATTGAATACGACTTCTCTCCTTCCGCTTCCAACTTTGCGGATGTCATGTTACAAACTAACGCAGCAGATATTGACAACTTCAATGGCTATTTTCTACGGATAGGTGGCAGCACAGGTAGTGATGATGCGCTGACACTGTACCGACAAGATGGAGATGAACGTATAGAGCTATTGACTGCTACAATGGGGGCAGTAGGAGGCAGTCAAGTGCAGGTAAGGGTAAACGTCACCAGAGATGAAGAGGATATTTGGACGGTTGCAGCAGACTACAGTGGTGGTCGTAACTTTCAAGAGGAAGGTAGTGTATTCGATGCCACACATACCACTGGTCAGTTTTTTGGTGTCAATTGCCGTTACACAAACACGAGAAGCGACAAAATATTTTTTGATGATTTTATTGTAAATACGACGCAAGATAACACCCCTCCGCAACTAACAGCAGTTACTGTGTTGGATGCTACCACTATTCAACTCCTCTTCAATGAAGAACTGAACGAAGCAACAGCGGTAGGTATGGACAACTATCGTATCATACCTATAGTAGACATTGAGGAGATTCAGTTGATGGAGAACCAATTAGTTACCTTAAGTTTAGTTAGTCCTCTAACCCCTGACTTATTGTACACGCTTGAAGTTGATAATATAAGCGACCCCTCAGGCAATGCAATAGTGAGGACTACTACTACTTTTACCTTTGTTCCACCCGTTGAAATTAAATTTGGCGATATTGTAATTACTGAAATCATGGTAGATCCTACGCCAGCTATCGGACTACCGGAGATTGAATACATCGAATTGTATAATCGAAGCGCAGTAACATTAAATCTAGCTGATATGCAACTGGAAGATGAACGAGAACGGATCACACTACCTGAATTTCTGTTGCCACCTAACGACTATGCAATTGTTTATGAAGGCGAGGAAGATGACTTTGAGTTGGTCAGCAATCGTTTGGCACTACCCAATGCATTGAGTTTAGGCAATAGTGCAGATCGTGTTAGTTTATTCAACAAGAATGGACAACTGGTACATGAAGTAATGTATGAAGATAGTTGGTATCGAAATTCAAGTAAAGATGATGGTGGATGGAGTCTGGAGTGGAGTCACCCCAACTTGGTATGCGACCCTTCTAGCGAATTTTGGGAAGCATCTACTGCCGTGGTTGGAGGTACACCTGGTCTACCCAATAGCAAACAAGTGACGATAGAAGATGATCGTTTCACAGGCATTGAACGGGTAGAAATCATTGATAATCAAACGATTAGACTACTTTTTGAAGAGCGAATAGCTTTGAGCAGCATAACGGTAGATGCTTTCACCATCAATGGTAATGAAATTTTAGAAGCTCAACTGGAAGCAAGTCTAATAAGCGTTTTGCTTCGTCTACAAGCCCCATTGAATAAAGGAGTACACTACACGATTGCGGTGAATGTAGCTGCTTTGAGCGATTGTCTAGGAAATACATTGATACAAGAAAACACCCTTTCTTTTTCGATACCAGAAGCAGCAAGCCCTTTCGATCTCGTCATCAATGAGATACTATTCGACCCTAAGAGTGGTGGCAGTGACTTCATTGAACTGTATAACCGATCTACGAAAACAATTGACTTATCGACTCTTTTTTTAGCTGACCAAAGTCTTATGAATGTGCGACGTGTAGAAACGGACTTTCTATTAGCACCAAACGAATATGTCGTGCTGACAGAATCGGCGGAGTCGGTGCTGCAACAATACAGCAGCGCACAAGCTAGCCGAATTATTGAGACAGCTCTGCCGAGTTTGCCGAATGATGAAGGAAGCATTGTAATCTATCGGCTGGAACAAAATAATGAAGTCATCGAGATAGATGCACTCCTTTATGAAG
Source organism: uncultured Saprospiraceae bacterium (assembly GCA_964385665.1). Classification (GTDB taxonomy): domain Bacteria; phylum Bacteroidota; class Bacteroidia; order Chitinophagales; family Saprospiraceae; genus JAAUTG01. Next base: position 16,515 of record CAYLPW010000054.1, on the reverse strand, counting down.
ACGATTGGCACAATGCATTGTTGGACAATGTAGATGGGGTTTCTCTAGAGCGTATTCAACCTGATTCACCCACACAAAATGCTAACAATTGGCAATCAGCAGCAGCAGCAGCAGTGGGCTTTGGAACGCCTACGGTACAGAACTCACAATTTTTTGAGTCAACTATTGTATTGACTAACAATTTTCAACTAGCGAATGACCAAATTTCTCCAGATGGTGATGGATTTCAAGACGTTCTGCTATTGGAATATGAACTAGAGCAAGCGGGCTTTCTCGCCAATGTTCGGTTGTTCGATGCAACAGGTCGGCAAATAGCGGATTTGGCTCGAAGTGAATTATTGGCAGCAAAAGGAACATACGTGTGGGATGGTGCTTTGCCTAATAGAGAAGTCATATCGCCAGGCATCTATATTTTGCAGATTGATTATTTTGAACCTAATGGAGCAAGTCAGCAAGAGCAATTGACGTTTTCAGTGGCAAGACAATTTTAGCCATTTTGTCACAGGAACAATAAAACTCGTAGCAGATTGAAGACACAAAGCATCTATGATTTCTAAGATTGCACACATCGACTCTTGATCTATCTCTAAATGGCTCGAAGCATTATCCATTGGTTCCATATTAGTCGTAGACTTTTTAAGAAAGCAATTCCTATCCAGCAGGTACAATTAAATATGGCTCAAAGTCTATATCTTCGTGGAAGATAGATGTCTGCTAAGATCAATTAACTATGAGCTATGGCGAAGCAAAAACGCAAACAAGCAACGAAAGTCACCCCTCAACTTCCCAATTGGTGGACAAACACCACCCTGCACGCCATCCTCATCTTTAGCCTCTCTTTTCTGCTCTACAGCAACACACTCACACACGGCTACACACAAGACGACGCTATCGTGTTGTACGACAATATGTTCACCACAGACGGTGTCAGCGGCATTGGTGGTTTATTAACAAAAGATACCTTCTTCGGATTTTTCAAAGAAGCAGGCAAAGCGAACTTAGTAGAAGGCGGACGCTATCGACCATTGACCTTAATTCAGTTTGCGATTGGGTGGGAACTCTTTGGCGATCAACCCTTTATCTACCATTTAATGAACGTGTTGTGGTATGCAGTCACCTGCGTCGTCGTCTATTTTTTGATGCGCCGATTGCTGTTACGCTATCAAAATCCGTTGTACGTGACTTTTATTGCCTTGGGAACGAGTCTGCTGTTTTTGGCACATCCGATTCATGTAGAAGCGGTTGCGAATATCAAAGGACGGGATGAAATTATGACCTTGTTGGGTAGTATCGGAGCGTTGTATGTTGTGTTGCGTGGATTTGATGAACAAAAAGAGTGGATGACGTTAGTATCAGCTGTTCTATTCTTGTTAGGATTAATGGCGAAGGAAAATGCGATTACCTTCTTAGCAGTTGTACCAATTAGTTTCTACATATTCAGAAAAACGACCATTGCACAAAGTTTGGCTCAGACACTACCCTTCTTCGCAGTAGCTATTGCCTATTTAGTGATTCGATTCTCCATACTTGGTTTTGGATTCGGCGAATCTTCTGGCGAGCTGATGAACAATCCATTCTTAAAACTCGAAAACGGGACTTGGGTCGATTTTACATTTTGTGAGTGGTCAGCGACAATTATCTATACACTCGGCAAATACGTTCAACTGTTGCTTTTTCCACATCCGCTAACACACGACTACTATCCACGACAAGTGGACATCATGAACTGGACGGATATTTCAGTTCTTTTAAGTTGTTTACTCTACGTCGGAATGACTGTTTATGCACTTATTCGACTGCCGAAACGCGATCCTGTCAGCTATGCTATTCTGTTTTACCTCATTACCTTATCCATCGTTTCTAACATCGTTTTTCCGATTGGAACGAATATGGGCGAACGCTTTTTATTCGTGCCGTCTTTAGGATTTTGTTTGTTAGCTTCACTATTGCTGTGGCGATTGGGGAGAAAATTAGCAACTCAAAAAGCGATACAGCAGATCGCTCAACTCAAAGTACCTTTAGCGATTGTTGGGCTACTATTTGTCGCCTACGCTGCTAAAAGCTTCACGCGTAACTTTGTTTGGACAGACAACTTCACCCTTTTCACTACGGATGTTTATACCTCGCCGAACAGTGCTAAAGTCCGCAACTCCGCAGCTGGGGCGTTGCTAGAAAAAGCAGCGACAGTTGCCAACGATCAAGAGCGCGAACGCATGGCGCGAGAAGCACTAGGTCACGCAACGGAAGCGATTCGGATTCATCCGACTTATAAAAATGCATATTTACTGAAAGGAAATGCACACAACTACTTGCGCGAATACGATGCGTCGATCGCTGCTTATGAGTATGCTCTGCAACTTGACTCGGATTATCGAGATGCACAGAATAATTTGGGCATTACGTATCGAGAAGCTGGACGTTACTATGGTGAACAGAGGGGTGATGCGGCGAAGTCGATCGGTTATCTAGAAAATGCGCTACAACTGAAACCACAAGATGTAGAAGTTTTACGCTTATTGGGCATTGCGTATGGGGTGAGTGGACAGCCAGATAAAACGGCGACTTATTTAGAACGTGCATTGGTACTGTCTCCTCAAAACGCCAGTATTTTGTACAATTTGAGTGCAGCGTATGGACAGTTGGGACAAACCGAAAAAGCACAAACTTATTTTGATCGAGCGAAAGCGATTGATCCGACGATCGGGCAGTGATGAAGATGTTAGACTGCTTCCTGCGGCGCATAGTCTAACATCTTCATCACTGCCTAACCTCTTATTAAAATCCTTCGAGCAAATCCAAAATACCACGCATTGGCTGATCGACGTGTTCTGGTCGATAGTTCAACTCATATATTAGTTCATGCAGTGCACGTTCCAGCATAAAGACATCTATTAAGATATTAAAGTCGTCCTCATTTTCAGGAATAAACTCATCTACTTCAGCTGTTGCAATTTCGGCTTTATAGTGCTTCAAGAATAGATGGCTAGTAAACTGATACCAGTACTCTAACCATGAATTTTGTGCTTCATTCGCTTGTTCCTGATCGCTGATTTCTAACATTGCGTAATGCAACGAACGCAAGAAGGAAGCGACATCAATCAATGGCGATTTACGCAGTTTACGTTCACTGAAGGTGCGGTCGAACGTGCCATCGAAGTCATCAATTTGCAGATCGTCGCTGTAACGCATGATTTGCTCTAGATTGTAGTTGCCATGAATTCGGATCTTCGCGGCGTCGAACTTGCGACTATAGATGCGCTTGAAGTAATCCATCATTTTTACTTCATAGCTGATGATCTCCTTCGCTAATTCTTGTTCCGTTTCCGAGAACGTCTTCATCCGATCGTTTAACGCTTTCATACTCACGCGCACTAGCGACTTCAAGGCTGAATACAGCGACCGTTGATAGTGTAAGGAGAACGCTTCGGGTTGGAAGGTAATATCGCCTGTTCCAGATGTATTGGTCAATGCTAGATGCATCTGTGCAGTACGTTTTGCGACCAACTCTATCTTTCGTCTAAATTCCTGAGAATGAGAAGATTGAAACAAGTCTGGCAGACTTTCTCCCCCATTAGTAAAGGTAGAGCTAGTGGCTTCTGTGGGGAACTCCTTACTATATTCATTGATACTTAAATCCTCTAGAATACGCTTTAAATATTCTAGGACGTAGTCCCATACGTAACCTTGATGCTGCAAGAGTGGCTGTATGTTGGCAAGCGTGACTAAGTAGTTGTTTTTACCCTTATAAAAAGTACCCGCTAACAAGTTAGGTACATATTCAAAATCGTTGGTGTGCGTTAGCCAATAGTTGACTTCAAAATCAGGATTGGGTAGTTGATCGATTCGGCGATAAAACTTAGCGTAATACCCTTCTTTATAGGCTACACCTACATATTGTGCATTGGAATAGCGAAGAGTAGATTCTGTGACGGTTTCCAATTCTTTCCAATTACGACGTTCCAACTGTCCGTGAATACCAGTCGCTATTGGATAGTTAAAAAAGAGCAATCTAAAGTCGTCATCGTAGAAAGCATCCAACAAAACACCAGTTTCTCCTATTTCCGCTACCCCGATCACTTCCTCTTTCAACCAAACATCGTCCATATCACTAGCGGCAGTGAAGGTAACAGGTAGTTGGAAAAGTTCTGGTAGTCCAGTTCTAAACTTCACTTGAACCAGCAAAATAGCATATTCACGCCCGTCATCACCTTGCAGCGTCACTCGATCTATCATGTCGATATGCTCAATCTTACGATCCTTATTACCAAACCAAGATACCCGTCGGAAAAACTTAGGTAGAATTGCACTGACCCATACATCACTTCTTAATACTTCGGTCAGACTACCTGCTTCCACCGCAGGAGATTGCAGTGCTTTTTGAGTCAGTTGCATCGTTTCTACGGCTTCCAATTTGAACCAATAGTAACCATGTGGTGCCATCGTCAAAAAATAAGGAGCATCTCCTATAGTAGGAAATTCACTATCGCCGAATATTTCTGTTGGTGTAAAATTTTGATAATCTGACAAATCCAACTCAACTCCCTGCACGTATCGAGAAAAGTTGACAATGACTAAAACAGTTTCCTCCTCATAGCTCCGAATGAATGCTAATACCTTCCCGTTGGCAGGATTTAAAAATTTGATGTCGCCGCGTCCAAATACGCTATAACGTTGGCGGACGGACATGATACGCTTCGTCCACCAAAGCAAAGAATTCGTGTTGCGCTGTTGGTTTTCGACATTGATATATTTGTAATCGTACTCTGGGTCTATGATGACTGGCAGATAAAGCGATTGTGGATTGGCAGTAGAAAAGCCTGCATTTTGGTTCGCATTCCACTGCATGGGCGTACGCACACCGTCTCGATCTCCTAAGTAGTAGTTGTCGCCCATCCCGATTTCATCACCGTAGTACAAAACAGGAGTACCTGGTAGGGAAAAGAGGAGGACATTCAGCAATTCGATTCGGTTTCGATCGTTTTCTAACAATGGAGCTAAGCGTCGACGAATCCCCAAATTAATCCGAGCTTTGGGATCGGCAGCATAATTTTTTCGCATATAGTCCCGCTCTTCATCCGTCACCATCTCTAATGTCAACTCATCGTGGTTGCGCAAAAACATGGCCCATTGACAGTCTTTGGGAATTTCGGGCGTTTGGTCAAAAATATCTGTAATCGGATTCCGATCCTCCATTTTTAGCGACATATACATACGTGGCATCAATGGAAAATGATAGTTCATGTGGCATTCGTCACCATCCCCAAAGTAGGAAGCTGAATCTTCTGGCCACATATTGGCTTCTGCTAAAAAGAGTACGTTATCATGATTTTTGTCCATGTGCGCACGTAGCTTTTTCAAGAAAACATGCGTTTCTGGTAAGTTTTCACAGTTTGTACCTTCGCGTTCAAATAAATACGGAATAGCGTCCAGTCGAAATCCATCAATCCCCATATCTACCCAGTAGTCGAGTACTTTAAATATCTCTTCTTGTACGGCTGGATTGTCAAAATTCAAGTCGGGCTGATGCGAATAGAATCGATGCCAAAAATAGGCTTTCGCTACTGGATCCCACGTCCAGTTGGAAGGTTCAAAATCTTGGAAGATGATACGGACATCCTTATATTTTGTACTGTCTTCTGTCCACACATAGTAATCGCGTTCTGGACTGCCAGCTGGCGCACGACGAGCGCGCTGAAACCACGGATGTTGGTCAGAAGTGTGATTGATGACTAACTCAGTGATGACTTTTAAGTTACGCTTGTGCGCTTCATCCAAAAATTCTTTAAAATCATCTAGTGTACCATACATTGGATTGATGGTATAATAGTCAGCAATGTCATACCCGTCGTCACGTAATGGAGAGGGATAAAAGGGCAGTACCCAAATGGCGGTTACACCCAAATCTTCTAGATAGTCTAATTGAGATACTAGTCCTTTAAAATCACCGATACCGTCCGCGTCGCTATCTTTAAAACCTTTGATATTTAGTTCATAGATGATGGCATCTTTATACCAAAGTGGAGTTCGAGTAGATATCATAGCAGTTTAGGTTTGTTCTGTTCAAGTTGAGTTGTAAGGGCGGTTTGTTGTAGGTAACCGATTGCCAAATATATTCAATCCGTTGTTGTTTACGGACAATTTTTAAGTTTCGTTCTATTTTCCTTCCAAAAACTGTATCAACACCATTTCCCGCTTCGTCCATCGTTCTTGAAACTGATGTAAAATCTCCACCTCTTTCCCCTCTACAAAATCAAGATAAGCCAAGTAGAATGTATTCGGTTGTGGCTGTTCGTGATGTGCCATAATGTAGTTGTTGGTATGTGATAGATAGTAGGGAATTTGGTAAGGCAACAAAGGTGGCGTTTGCAGTTGCGCTTCGCCTAATTCATAGCCAAAAAGAGAAGGGTTCGCTGTCCATTGATAGGGTTCGCCAGTCCAGTAGATGGGTTCATTTGCTGTTAGCTGTAAGAGTGTGGCATTCAGATCTCGATAGATTAGATTCTTTAGCGTTCGCTGCTGATGAGGCATTCCAAAAGCATTGTACCCAATACGCAACACAGCAATACAACACATACCAATCAATACGCCACGATACCAATTGGGGCGAACGCGAAAAAACAAAGCCGCTAATAACAACGCTATAAATGGAAAAAATGGATACAAATAGCGATTGAACCCATCTGGTGAAATAACGTAGATCCAAATATTGGTCAAAACAAAAAAGAAGGCGAATCGCAACAATGAATTAGCCAAAACCTGTTGTCGAACCTCTTTTTTGATCAATGCAAAAATAAGCAAACTCCAAGGCAACAAGAGTTTGAATAAATTAGGAAAAAAGACCAAACTCTCTTTCAGCGTTTCGCCAAATGTATTTTCCGCAGCGGTGCGTTGAGTGGTTTCTTTTAGTAAATTGGATAGGAAAGGGAGAAGCGATTCTTGTTGCGCATAGGCATAAAGATAGCCTCCGACGATAGTCGTCAACCCCACAATTCCAAGCACATGAAACCCAGAAAACAGCCACTTCCACTGCTTGCTACTTAGTGCATACGCCAACAATCCGAATACCTGAAACGCTGCTGCTGGCAAGCCTTTTGTCAATACTGCTAATGCTGTAAATAAGTAGGAAACCAGAAAGAGCAAGCCCCATTGCTGCCGTTCTCCAAAATGAAAAATCGCGATTCCTTGCACCAAAATCAGGCTGCTAAAGAACAGATCAATTTCACCGCTATTGACGCTACCATAGAATAAAATATCACCAAAAGTGAGCAGAAATAAGGAAGCAAGAATCGCTTGTTTTTGGTCAATGTAATGACGCGCCATGAAAAACAGCAAGACCGCACTGCCCCACCATGCTAACAAAGCAGGTAGACGAACGACCCACTCTGAAGTAGATTGAAACAGCGAAAAAAAACTCGCCAATACCCAGTTGAATAAGGGTGGTTTGTTATAATACGGTTCGCCGTGAATCGTTGGTACGACCCACTCACCACTCACATACATTTCGAGTGCCACTACTGCCCGTCGCGGTTCTTCTGCCCGCAGTTCTAGAACAGAAAGTCCAGAACAATAAGCGATGACTAGTAATACAACTGCTACTATCGCTAGTCGATTGAGTTGCTTCATATCAGCGCAAACGCCTTTTTCATCGCGTCGGCAGTCGCTTGAATCGCTGCTTCATTGTCCATCTCGTTCAGTGCATTATTGAACGGTTCAGCGCGAATAGGTCCATCATAACCGATGCGAGCTAAAGCACTTAGAAACGCTTTCGTGTCAATGACACCGCTGACTAAAGGTAGATTGCGTTCATTATCAATCTGCTCGGCAGCATTGCGTCCAGCAGTCGCATCATTCAAATCGACTGTAACGATGTCTTCTTTATCCAAGGTCAATAAATCAGCCACACTTTCTTCGGCACAAAACCAATGAAAGCTATCCAACACAAAGCCCACATTCGACTCGTCAATGGCATCCATTAACATTTTAAGCTCTTGCATCGTATGAATAAAGGAAAAGCGGTCTCGTGTCATCAAGGTTTTAGGACCTACATACTCCAGTCCTAGTCGAATGTCATAATGTCCCAATACATTTGCTACTTGCTGCAAGCGTTCCTGATGTTGTTCAAAATTTTCTATATACGTCAAGGTTTTATGGGTCGGCATAATCCAGGTATTCATTCGCGTACCGCCTATTTCTTGTAAAACTTCTGCTTTTCTGGGCAACTCATTCAATGCTTTTTTAAACGTTTTTTCACTCGCCCGAAATTCCATTGGTAAATTTGTCGACCCCCAACTAATACCTTTACTTTTCATCTGCTCCACAAAATCCATCCGCTCCGATTTATCCATATTGATCATTTCGTTCAGATGAACCGTCATCGCATTGAAGCCGTATTCTGTTGCCAGCTTCATCGCTTCCAACTGATTGACTTCCAATCCAATAGAACCAGTGTTCAACGACATTTTGAAGGCATGATTTTGATTGGAAAGCCACTGAAAAGAGGGCAGTACAGCTGTGGCGGATAAAAGAGACGCTTGCTGGAGGAAAGTTCTTCTGTTGCTTTGTTGCATATTCGAGACTTTAGATATTAGACGATAGACCGTCCTATACTGTACAAATGATTTTGACATCAATTTACAAAAATTATTAAATTGGCGAACGAATCAATCATTTTACTATGCGTTTTTATCTTTTTCTCCTGCTGTGCTGTGTATTCACTGCTTGTAGTCCCTCTAAAGTCATATACGACATCACCCCAGAGGCTAAATTACAAACACTGAATATTGAACTCCCCAGTGTCTCCGCCCCGATGGCCAACTACGTCAATGCCGTTCAAACTGGCAATTTGCTTTTTCTGGCTGGAAAAGGACCGAAGCGTGCCGATGGCAGCTACATCACTGGAAAAGTGGGTGCTGATTTAACGACAGAAGAAGGTTACGAAGCAGCACGACTGGTAGCCATCAACCAATTAGCCGTATTAAAAGAAGAACTAGGTGACCTTTCGCGCGTCAAACGCATTGTAAAAGTACTGGGCATGGTCAATTCCACACCTGAGTACACAGCACACCCTGGCGTCATCAACGGTTTTTCGGATTTGATGGTCGAAGTCTTTGGTGAACGCGGCAAACACGCACGGGCTGCGGTTGGCATGGGTTCGCTGCCGAGCAATATTGCGGTGGAGATTGAACTGATTGTGGAAATTGTTCCATAGGTCATGAGTCATTTTCTATGAATCATGAGTTATGAATCATCGCTCCAGTTGATACGATCTATCGCCTAACATCTAAAATTTTCCTACTTTGAAACTCACATCTTGGAATGCTTCACCAGAATTAGCGAAACAGCTTGCCACTCATATTCTACCCGACTACTTGCCACGCTGCCGTTGGTTTAGAAGCAAAACGCGGAAGATTGCAGCGATTGACGTTAGCTTCTATCCTGCACTGACTGATTCTAATGCGCACTTGTTGGACATAGAAGTCAAGTACAACGAAGGAAAAGCAGAGCAGTATTTTCTGCCTGTTGCTATCGTTAAAGAAAAGGAAAGTCAGTCGGCTATTGGTGCCTTGTCGCCATCAGCAGTCATTGCCGAAGTGGAGTGGGAGGGTGATGTAGCGTTTCTCTTGGATGCTATTTATCGACCAGACTTCCGAGCTGCGCTATTTCGGACGATACAAATGGAAAGAAAGAGCCAAAACGAGAAGGCAAAAATGGTAGGTGAAGCTGGCAAGTTGCTACAATCGAGTGCGCTCTCTAACCTCACCTCTAAGGTACTCAACGCCGAGCAAAGCAATACCGCTATCATCTACAATGATGCCTACTTTCTTAAAATTTTCCGCAAACTGGAATATGGCATTAACCCTGATTTAGAACTCGTCCGCTTTCTATCTGAGCAAACCACTTTTGATAACTCACCGCGTTATGGCGGCAGCATTCTCCTTCACGAAAGTGAAAAAGAACCGCTTACGCTGTGCATGATGCAGAACATGATTGTGAATAAAGGAGACGCTTGGTCAACGACTTTAGAGCAGTTGGAAGGCTATTATAGTCGTGTTTTGTATGCTGATCCTACCATTGTGCCAGAGTTGGTTCACAAAGCTCAATTGTACTTCGAGGATATTCCTGCTGATGTTGCTAATTTGATTGGTCGAACAACTTATGAGCGTGTCGTGCAGTTGGGACAACGGACAGCCGACATGCACATTGCGTTGGCTTCAGATCGAACGCAAGCGGATTTCGCCCCTACCAAAATAGATGAATCAGTTCAGCAATACTTGGGGAAAGCACAATATCAACTAGCGAAAAATCAACTAACAGCACTCGAAAAACAACTCCCTCATCTGATCGAAGCACAACAAATAGAAGCCAGCGAACTATTAGCCAAAAAAGAACAACTCCTCTCTGCTTTTCAAGATTTCCAAACTGCACCAATCGACGCGGAACAAACCCGTGTGCATGGCGACTACCACTTAGGACAAGTACTAGACGATGGCGAAGACTACTACATCATCGACTTTGAAGGCGAGCCGATGCGGAGTATTGAAGAGCGACGAGAATTGAATTCACCGTTTAAGGACGTGGCTGGAATGGTGCGTTCGTTGCATTATGCGGCGTATGGCGAACTGTATTTACATCCAGATAAATATCCACAAATTGAAGCGTTAAACGTGGAAGCGTGGGCAGCACAGTGGTTTCACTACATGAGTCAAGTCTATTTGACCGCTTATTTTGATCGGACGGAAGGGCAAGCGTTCATTCCGAAGTCGAAGGAAGCGTTGGAGCAGTTGCTGCGTGTTTTTATTTTAGAAAAAGCGATTTATGAAGTCGGCTATGAGATGAATTCTCGACCTGATTGGTTGAAGATTCCTTTACGGGGGGTGTTGTATGAGTTGGTAGGGTGATGGGAACTTGTTAGCCTGAATTTGGCAGAGCTTTCACTTCTTTTTGTACTAAGGAACGGTGAAATAATAAGTTCCCGATTTAGAAGGAAGTTATTTTCGGTTTAGTCAAGGCGAAAAACGTAGACGATGCAGGGTATCAGCGAGGCTTTTCAACGAAGAATAAAGCGAAAAGAACGAGTTAAAAACAGGAAGTTATTGTTTGACCGTTCCTAAATGTAGATAAGCGTATGGTATCACGGTCGGGAGACTGACGACAATCTGAGTGGGAACATTGCGGCGATCAGAGTTAACAAAAATATACCTCAACTTACATCTATGCTTTATTGTTGAGGTAAAAAACAAAAGCAGATGAGTTCAATTGATAGTACAAACTGATAATCAACAGGATTTAATGTTGTTGCTATCACTTGTCAAACGTTTAGACATAAAGGTAATAACTGTGAATGAAGTGCAACAAACAGAAAACGATAAAATGACGCTGATGCAACAGGCGGTTAATGATCCCCTTTTTTTAGCAGATGTAGAAACAATTGCAGACGAGTTCAAGCATGTAGATAGTGAATGACCATTGAGCATATTATTTGCCAAATCAATTGTTGTGTTTGCGTAGGGAGAAAACAGGTCAACATACGAGTAGTATTAGGATGGAACTCCTTAAAACAGAACACGGGCATTGATAGGTGTAGCTTTGGCTGACAACTGTTGAGTGTAGCGTCAGCCAAAGCTGATTTTCTACAACTCCACCCCCTTCAAAAACAAACGATCCGCTGAAATCGGGCGGCGTGCCATTCCGTCTTTTTCATACTCTAGTTTCAAATATTCTGAAGCCATATGATCGTAGAACTTAACACGTAGTCGGTGTTTGCCTTCGGACAATTGCACTTCTCCTGAAGCTTCTGACCCCCACTTTCCATTCGCTCCATCCACTACTAGTTGGTCGTCAATGTACAGAAGCATTTTATCATCTTGAAAAGAATAGAACGTGTATGTTCCGGCTTCTTCTATCTCCAACCAAGTTTCCAAGTGCAGCTCAAACGTATTTTCGTCCTGTACAATGTTTCGCAAATCGAACGTATACGCTGTTCCACTTTGGTCGGGTCGCGTACCAGTGGCTACTTGAAACGGTTCCTCAATATTCAAATAGAGTTTCCATTGAATGCCATTCAGATCAGGGTCATACGCGTGGACTACTCTTGTCCGAACTTGTCCCGACTGCTTGCCGTCGATGACCTTTGCTTTAATAGGTAAACTCTGATGGACGAAGAATGGAGAAGTGTATTTTTTAGACGAAATTGTCGGTTCGCTCCCATCTAGGGTGTAGTAAACGTCACCTCGACTGGCAAAATTAATCATTTCAATCTGCGTAGAGTCGCCCTGCTCGAAGAGCGTCTTGTTTTCAAAGATGGCGACTTCCAGACTATCAGGTTCTTTTTTTGCCACCTGCACAATGAAGTACAACAAGTCCATAATCTCTTCCCGATCCATCGTATTCAGCAGTCCACTGGGCATAGACGAGAAATGCGCTTCCTCTTTTTTTGCGACTTCATTTTTAGGGATTTCTTGTGCCGTACTTGGGTCATAAGAAGCTTGTACGACATACCTATCATCATCTTCACGCATCAAGCGACCTGCGACAGACGTTCCATCTTTCAGTTCAAACAATACCGATCCATAGCGCGTATTGATGGCTTTGGAAGGGTATAAAATAGAGGTTAATAAGTCTTCCACATCAAAGGAATTACCAGCCAGCGTCAGTTCTGGACCGAATCCTCCACCTTTATTAATCATGTAGTGGCAGTTGTAGCATTGTCCTTTTTCGTACATCTGTTGTCCGCGATTGAAGTCGCGCAGTCGTGCGTTACGTGGCGAACTCACCAGCTCCAGTCCATACTGCAAGTCCTCCATCGTCCATTGCGTATATTGGTCGGTTTCGCCTTGCTCATTGCTCACTAATTTTGCCTTCGGTGGCACAGGTCCTTCGTAGTCGTCACGTAAAGGCGCAATTGGATAGGTTGCTAAACGGGAGCGATCTTTAACAGACAGGGTCGACTCAAACTCGCCTTCGATTTCATCCAAAAAGTACTTAAATAACGAACCACCTGTCAAACTATTTCTAGCATATTCTATCCAATGTTTGTAGGCAGCACGCTGTGGTAGTGTCCAGCCATCAGGAATGACGCGGAGGACTGTCAAGTAATGGACAAATTCAATCGGATCATCACTACTTTCCAGTAAATTGAACGTGCGTTCCACGACTGCTTTGCCTTCTCCTTTTTCGCTGGCTAGATAGCTCAGGACGCGGCTTAACTCTCGATTCACTAATTTAGACTCGGAAGGATAATAGGGCAGGAGTCGCTCATAAGCAGTGGTGACTTGATCTCCGTTGATCGTATGGCTACGTAGAAAAGCTAAAGCATACAGGCGTAGCACGGCTAGTTGATGAGGTTCATCTAATTGGTCGAAGTCAAAAGCTGCCAATTCATCAAAAACAATAGGCTGATCGGTGTCTGTCGTATCCGTACGGATAAGTGCTGTTAGCAAAGTTATTTTTCCATCCGTGTTTAGATTACTATTAAACGCACTCAACCAAGTGGCAGGCGCATTGCGTTCCAAAATGGTTTTCGCGGCATACCGCACAAAGCGATCTTTATGACCTACGTGTTCTAATGCCAATTCGACACCGCTATGATCGTCCGCAAAGTGATAACTCTCCAACTCCCGACGCAATGCCAAATGTGGATGTACCTCTTCTTTGACTTCGACTGGATCGGTTGATTCATCACCTTTATAAACGATTCGAAATAGACCAGTATCCGTTCCATTTCCACCTGTCGTAAAATACAATGCACCATCCTGTCCAACGACCATATCAGTGATGTTGAGCGGCTGACCAGTGATAAATGGTTCAGATTCCGCACTATAGGTCGCGCCATCTTCGGACAAGTGCATCGCATAAATTTTTCCATACGACCAATCACCTAAAAACAGAGCTTTCTGGTACTTTTCAGGAAATGCAGCATTCGTTCCAAAAAGTGTCGCCGTCGGTGAGCCACGCCCAAACTCTTTGACGCATGGCAAAATGTCTGGATAATAATCAAATCGTTTTGCGGTACTTTGTCGCCAAGCATAGTCGCCACCAGACACCAAATGATTGACCCGTGTAGCGCGATACCACGGCAAATTGAAGTCCCATTCCATATCGGAATCATACGTAAAAAGTTCGCCCTCTGGACTAAAACACATATCATACGGATTGCGCAACCCATAAGCGATCAACTGCCAATCATTGCCCTCCTCATCTGTACGTAGAACATAGCCACCAGGTGGTTTTTGACTGCCTCCAAAAATACTGTTTAAGGGCGATAGATGGTCGTTTTGCCAATTGCTATACACATATTTGATGTCCTCTCCTTCGGGGGGACGGTTTTCGTTGCCACTTAAAAAATAGATACTCCCTTCTTCCGGACCAACGAGCAACGTATGCCCAGAGTGGTCGCCGTTTTTCGGAATTTCTTTCATTAATATTGGTTCACCGAAATTGCCCTTACCATCTGTATCTGGCACACGATAGATGCCGCGCACTTCATCCGTACCTGTTCCCATCATATACAGATGGTCGTACGCGTATAGTAAGCCTTGACAGTCATTGACACCTATATCTATCGTATCAATTTGTAATGAAGCGTCTGTTGTTGTTGGTAAGGTGAAGCGCAACAAATTCCCTTCACGTGGCGATACCAATAGTCGACCTTGTGGATCTTGATGTATAGACAACCACTCTCCACTTCCTTTCATGACTTCTTGCACTTCAAAACCTTCAACTTGTGGAAGCAAGTGTTCGGCAAGTGGAAAATCGACGGTTGTTTTTTCTGTACAGCTGAAGGCGATCCAGCTAAGTAGGCATCCTAGAATTGTAATTTGTCTGTGAAGCATAGTTTTTCGTTTGATGTGAAGTTAATTCTTTTTTGAGAATTTGATAAAGAGGAATGGAAACGAAATTTTCTGGATAACACAACATCGGATTATCAAAAGTAAGACAACAGCCCATCTACTAAAACGACTACACAAAAAGACGTAGCTTTGTGTAGTGATTTTTTGAATACGATAGTCGATAGGCACTTGATGAGTGACTGACTACACAGCAGATGTCTCATGAAGAATTGGTTAGTTGTATGGATGGTTTTGCACTGTTCCTTGAGTTGGGCAACAACAACTTATATCGAATATACGCCAGAGGCGAGAGTAGCTTACGATCATATTATGGAGCTACGATTCGATGCTGCTGAAGTGCAGATCAATGCTATAAAAGGAAAGCAAGCTAATAACTTAGTTGTGGATCACTTGGAGAACTATTTGGACTTTCTCAAAGTCTATATCGCCGAAGATGAAGCGGCGTTCCAGCAAGCTGAAGTACGAAAAAACGCTCGACTCGCCCGTATCGAAAAAAGTGATCCAAACAATCCCTATCATCTGTATCTACAAGCCGATATTCGACTGCAATGGGCGATCGCACGTATCAAATTTGAAGAATGGTTTGGTGCATTTCGAGACATCAATCAAGCGTTCAAATTGTTAGAAGAAAACACGCGACGCTATCCAGACTTTATGCCGAATAAGAAAAATTTGGGGGTGCTGCATGCGATTGTGAGTGCGCTACCAAGTAGTGTGGAACTGGTGAGTAGTTTAGAGGGTGACTTTCAAAAGGGAACGCGCGAATTGCGAGAAGTATTAGCTTACGCCAAGCAAAATGACTTCATCTTTGAGCGTGAAACGTATATTTTGTATGCGTATGTACTGCTTCAATTTGGAGACAATGCTAACGAAGCTTGGCGCGTATTGCAACGTTCCTCTATCCGCAACAATGCTGACCCAGCGGCTACGTTTATTCTCTCTACAGTGGCGATGAAGAGTGGTCGGAATGACCAAGCAATCACTCTGCTACAAAATCGACCAAAAGCGACTGACTTCTATCCTTTTCCATATTTGAATTTTATGCTAGGAAAAGCAAAACTGCATCGACTGGATAAAGACGCAGCTACCTATTTCAAAAAGTACCTCGCCAATTTTAAAGGACGCAACTACATCAAAGAGAGCTATCGTTTGTTGGCTTGGCATGAACTCGTGCAGGGCAACCAAGCTGGTTATACCAACTATATCTCAAAGGTCAAAAAATACGGCTACACCCAAATTGGAGCGGATGAAAGTGCGCTGACGGAAGCTAATTCTGGTGTCATTCCTAATGTGACTGTTCTGAAAGCTCGACTGCTATTTGATGGTGCCTATTTTGAACGCGCTTATTCATTACTCAACAAACAATCAGCAAGCGATTTTCAAGCGCAAAAGACGATATTAGAATACCATTATTTCCTAGGTCGCTGTACGCACTCGCTAAAACGCTACGACGAAGCTTTGCAACATTATGCGACTGTGATTCAGAAAGGAGAAACGGCAAGTTGGTATTACGCGTGTCGAGCCGCTTTAGAATCTGGGCATATCTATGAGCGATTGAACGAAACGGTAGCTGCCCAAAAGGCGTACGAGCGTTGTTTGAGTATTCGTCCGAAGGAGCATCGGTATTCCTTGCATCAGCAGGCGAAGGCTGGGTTGGGGCGGTTGT
>CAYLPW010000053.1:0-22525 GCA_964385665.1 uncultured Saprospiraceae bacterium | reverse complement strand
CCGAACCTCTTTCAACATCTCCGCTTTGGAACGCCGCATGACCCTTGACCGTTGGCGGTAATTAGAAAAAAAACAGAATCTTACCCTATCTCAACAAATGTTGATAATTTTCTTTAAATAAATACATAATTTTGCCTTGATTTCTCTTGATAGATTCATAAAACAGTTATTGTATGAAACATCCCAAACTAATTATAAGCACATTCTTGGTAATATTAATCAGTCTGCAAGGGTCTGCTCAAGTTGTCTTTAAAGAGGGCACTCCACCATCTTTTTCGATGTCAAACAGGCAGTCGATTCCAGTTGAAAGATTGCCAAAATTAGATTATGACCGATTGATTGAAGAAGATAAAAGACGTGAGGAAAAAAGCAGACCATTCAAATTTGGACACTTGCATAGGGTGAATTTCTCACTTGACAATTCTGGTCAATGGATGACATTACCCGATGGTAATCGAATTTGGCAGTTGAGAATATATGCTCCAGAGGCGCTAACCATTAATCTTAATTACGATAAATATGAATTACCTATTGGTTCGGAGTTATATATTTACAATGATTCCAAAACGAATGTCTTAGGACCATTTACAAATAGAAATCAAAAGGCAAATCAGGAATTTGCAACAGGCTTCACAGAAGGCGAGTATTGCACGCTGGAGTATTATGAACCATCCAAACAATTGGGAAAAGGAGTCATAGAAATAAATGGAGTAGTTCATGGTTATCGGTCAATAAGAAATCATGCGACCAATATGGTCAAAAGTTTCCAATCAGCCGGACCTTGTAATTATGATGTAGGTTGTAGTCTTGGAAATGGCTGGGAAGATCAAATAAAATCTGTAGCCATGATTCTGACGGAGGAGAATACAGGTGGATGTACAGGTACATTAATCAATACAACAGCAAACGATTGCACGCCATATATGATAACAGCAGATCACTGCTTTGAACAGGATAATGTTGGAGATACGCTTAGTAATATTTTTCTGTTCAATTATGAAAGTCCAAATCCAATATGTCCGGGGATCTCCCAGACACCAGGTCCCGTTGATCAAACGACTGTTGGATGTACCATTATTTCGAAATCACAATATGATCCAAATGATGATGAAGATTTTTATGTTGATTTCTGTTTGTTACGTCTTGAGAATAACCCTATTGATTTTTATGATGTCTATTATTCCGGTTGGGATAGAAGAAATATTCCCTCAAATGTCGCAGTAGGAATCCATCATGGAAGTAGTGACGTAAAAAAAATTAGTAAAGATGATGATGGTACCTATTCCAGCAATAATGATGTTTTTTGGCATGTAAGATGGGAATTGGGTACAACCGAAGCAGGAGCATCGGGTTCTGCTTTATTTGACGGGGTTTCTAAAAGGATTATAGGTCAATTGAGTAAAGGTGATGCTGCCTGTGATGGTAATAACAGTAATAACGGCGAGGAGGATTTTGGTAAAATTTATTGGGGCTGGGATATGTTTGGAACAGATCCTTCTGAGCAACTAAAACCCTGGCTTGACCCCATAAATAGTGGTGCTTTGTTTGTGGATGGAAATAATTGTGCTTCTGCACCTGTTGCTGCTACGGGAGTAGCTAATGGCAGTAATCTTAATCTTTGTGCACCTGGGAATATTCGCTTAGTTGACCAATCTACTGGATTGCCGACAAGTTGGTTATGGACATTTAGCGGAGTAGGCGTTTCACCAGCATCTTCCACACTTCAAAACCCCGAAATCACCATCACCAGTTCAGGAACCTTAACGGCTACTTTGATGGTCACCAATGCGCTTGGTTCTGACATGATTACCGATTCGTACACTATTAATATTGTGAGTTGTGATGAAATTGACTATTGTGAAACTGTAAATATGTCTATTCCTGACAATACTCCCAACGGAATCAGCCACGACATTACCGTTCCTACTGGTGCGACCTTAATTGATGTAGATATTGAAGTTGATGTCGAGCATCCATACGTTGGAGATTTAATCATCAAAATGGAACACGGAAACAAGATAGTAACCTTATTATCCAAACCAAATCAGCCCATCCAACTGTGTGGTGAAGAAGATATTCAGGCAACCTTTGATGACAATGCAACACAAGAAGCCCAAGGGATGTGTGAAATAGGGAATGTAACTATTAATGGCGATGTTATTCCGCTTTTTCCCCTTTCCCTATTTTACAATACTGACCCGACTGGAATATGGACGATTAGTATCTCTGATGGAGGAGCAGATGATATCGGGCAGCTAATTTCCTGGTGTGTAAAAGCTACGACAACCAATGGGGTCGTCTTACCTATCGAATTATTAGAATTTACTGCTGTAAAAGTGGATGATGAAAAAGTCGTAAAATTAAATTGGGTGACGACCTCTGAGATAGATAATGATTTTTTCATTGTGGAGCAATCTACAGATGCTCAAAATTGGCAAGAATTGGGGAAAGTTGATGGAAATGGCACTATTTCCACAATATCCACTTACGAATTTATTGATGACAATCCATCACTTGGCAAAACCAATTATTACAGACTAAAACAAGTTGATTTAGATGGGACTTTTGGCTATTCTGCCATCCGATCAGTTGATATAACTACTCTTGACAAATTGGAAATATCTATCTATCCTAACCCAATTTTAGCTGGCTCAGAATTAAAAATATATTCTCTAAGTGAAGTAGAGACAATAAATTTATATACAACTTGGGGACAAAGAATAGAAGTGACAAATTCAGTAATTCCAGAAAATGTAATACAAGGTATTTACGTTTTAGAAGTAGTCTTAAAATCGGGAAAAAAAGAGCTTTCAAAATTAATCGTAAATTAAAAAACTACCGCCAACAAAGGCTAAAACGGCAATAGCTCCCATTCGGTCGCTACTGCGTTTAGCCGAACCGGTGGCTACCGTGAACAATAAAAAAGAGAGATGAGAACAAAAATCTACTTCCCCATTTTCATTCTAACATCAATTCTTTTAGTGAATTGTCAATCAAATAAAGAAAATATTTGGATTCAAGATTGTGATGTTAATGACATAGAATCCTGTGGGTTTAAAACTGTTAATGGAGACTTGGTAATTGAATATGGGAAATACCAAATGATTTTTACAGATACCTTTAGAAACTATGCAATTGTTCTAAAAGAGAGTGAAGGGTTTGTTGGAATAGATAAAGATGAAAATACGTTATTCAAAGTTTTTAAATATGATAATGGACCAGATTATGTATCTGAAAATTTATTCCGAATTGAAAAAGATGGAAAAATAGGGTTTGTAAATTACGAAACAGGGCAAATTATAATTCAACCAAAATTCTCCGCAGCAAAACCATTTGAAAATGGATATGCAGCAATATGCCAATTTTGTAAGACTAAATTTGAGAATGAACATTCATCATGGATAAATGGAAAATGGGGAATTATCAATAAGGAAGGGAAAGTCATAATAGAACCGAAATTTGAAAGTATAAAGTCAATAAACACAAATAATCGCTTGACAATAATTGAAAATGGAGTTGAAAAGCAAATTGAAATAAAAAGAACACGGTAGCGAAAATTAAAGGCTGATAGTCGAGGCGCAGTCCGACGATCAGCCTGTGTCCACCTTTGGAGGATAAATTGAACTGTCTGTCCGACCTAAGGCGCGAAAGCGGGTTCAAGGGATAGCTACGGAATTGGCTTCAGCCTGAGGAATGACAAGATTTTCGCAGTGTGCGGAAGGACAGCACCGGACAGGGCAACTTGAGTATCAAGAAACCGAAAATAGAAAAACAATGTGGAATACAATATGAGCTATACACAGCAGCTATACACCACTACGCCGTTTAGTAAAAACCGTTCACTCAACATATATGTTACTCTACAGTTGACTACATCGAATAACAACAGACGAGCTAATCAGTAAGTATCCTTTCGATGAAAGATAGAATGGGGCTGTTCTAGCCGCTTAGGAGGGTAGTGTTATCTTCAAAGAGGTACATAGAAGCACCTATAGAGAATAGACTCTTCCTGATCAATCGGAGATGAAAGGTAGAATATCCTTTATGGTCAGTCTTTTAACAACTGCGCTGACTGTATGGCTCGTAGCTAACTGAAAACAAGTTGGAGCTGCACCTCTTAACTTATGCCAATTATTATCTACGCCATCCCAAAATACCCCATCATCTGATAAATAAATAAGCCGATACCTGCGATAATTAGATACGTATTGGCAGCCTTGTAGAAAGCATCATAGCTGTTGTGATTTTGCCAGCGGGTAATAATAAATACAATTGGAATCAAGGCAGCAATTTGTCCCAATTCTACCCCCACATTAAAACAAACAATCTTCGCTAGAAACGAGCCTTCACCCATATCGAACGACTGCAAGCGTGTGGACAAGCCAAAGCCGTGAATTAACCCAAAAGCAAAGACCATCAACAGCAAATTCGGCGACCTGACCTTGAAGTATTTTTCGAATCCACCTAAGTTCTCAAATCCTTTGTATAGCACGCTTAATGCAATAACCGCATCAATCAAATGCTCGTCCGCTTTGATACCTAAATAAGTTGCACCAATCAAGGTGATACTATGCCCCAATGTGAAGACAGTAATAAAGCGGACAATGTCTTTAAAGCCACTGAGATAGAAGATGACACCTGCTAAAAACAGCAGGTGATCGTAGCCCGTCACCATGTGCTTGGCACCAACTAAAATATAGGCAAGTAATCCACCACTGCTCAGCGTTTCCTGATCGGCAGAGCTGACGCCATGCGCCATCAGGAGGATGGGGTAGAGGAAGATAGGCAGTAAAAATAGAAGTTTCGATATCTTTTGCATGTAGTGTTCTTGTTGAATGGTCGATTCATCAATTCTGCAGCTCGTCAAGGCTTAGTAACGTGAAATAATTAAATTTACATTGTTCGAGTTTTATTGGAAGGAGATAGGAAGAATAAATAGATGCTTTCGACAAAATTCGAACATTAAAGAATGTAAACCTGCCCGATGGTCAGGCGGGTTTATTATTGAACTCAGACTTATTTGCTGCGATTGAAATAGAAAAATAACCCCAACACTAGTGCCAAACTCCCCAACCAATACGCATAGCCTGGAAGACCACCTTCGTGTTCATGCGCATGGTCGTGATCACCATGTACATGATCGTTTTCCCCATGACTATGATCTCCATGTCCTACTTCAAACGTCAAAGTTGCCCAGTTGGACTCGTGTGTGAAGCCTTCTTCTGCTGATTCTACTAAATGGATTGTGCGTAAGTACCAAATGCCATCGTTCGTCAAATTCATGGTGACTTTCCCTTCAGTATCAGTGCGTAGCTGAGTCGCATCGGTATGCGTATGTGCTTCTGCTTCCTCCGAATGCGTATGCGCTTCGCCATCATCGTGACTGTGTGCATGGTCGCCTTCATGTTTATGAGCATCTGCATCTGCGTGATCGTGACTGTGTGTATGTCCATCGTCGTGGCTGTGGTCGTGTGCCTGATCTTCGCTATCCGAGTGGCTGTGTGCCGCCTCATCGCCATGACTATGCGAATGTCCTCTTTCCTCAGAAGCTACGTACACTAGTTGGTTAGCGAGCGGTTCACCTTGCCAAAGCAATTGCACCTCTAGATCGTGTCCAGCATGTGTTTCATATGGATTGCTGAGTGGTACGAACTCGATTGGGTAATCCAGTTTTGTTTGCCAGTCGTCTGTTCGCTCATCTCCTACTTGATAGATTGCTTTAACGTGCTTAGAGTATTTTTCTACTGCATTTTGATCGAGTAGATTCTCCTTTTTTCGATAATCTAGCATATCAAAAACACCATCGTGTTCTAAATAGCCATTGAACGCTTCTGCCTCCATTTCAATACTGCGCGCACGTGTAGAGACGCCAACGACCCAAGTTCCAGCATCTCCTGTATTGACACTCAACAAGGTCATGCTATCTTTTTCGCTCCAATTACTCGTATCGACTCTAGTGCGCTTCCCATTACTAACGATGCTCACATCTATCATGCGATCGCGCGTGATGACATTATCACTTTTCTCAAACGTGCCATTGAAAAGCTGAATAACTGTGGGCGAATTGGGAGATAAAAAATAGGTATCTAATTTTAGGAACATATCGTGGCTACAGAATAGGACAACCACAAATACAGCGAGGAGAATTTTC
The DNA here is from genome assembly GCA_964385665.1 of uncultured Saprospiraceae bacterium. Classification (GTDB taxonomy): domain Bacteria; phylum Bacteroidota; class Bacteroidia; order Chitinophagales; family Saprospiraceae; genus JAAUTG01. The sequence goes on along the minus strand of CAYLPW010000053.1, from coordinate 16,374 downwards.
TTTATCATAAGGCTTGTTTTGAATGGAGATCAAAAGTAGATAAAACTTCTCAACACACACAAAAAAAGTGCTCACTTGATGCAAGTGAACACTCTGAATTTATATAGTATAAGTAATCGTAATTGGATAGCTCTCTACGCTCCTAGTACTCTTTACGAGGAGGAGTTGGAGTTGTAGGTGGAATCGTAGGCGGAGTTGTAGGTGAAGGGCTAGTTGGTGATGGTGGATTACTGTTTCTGAATCGCTTCAAAATATGTTCCATCTGTCGACCTGCTGCTTCTCGTCCTCCTAGTCCGAATGAAAGGGCAACGGCTACTGCAATCGCTCCTAAAATCAAACCAAAGGCTAAATTGATGATTTCTTCTGCTACTCCCATTGCAGAAAGCGAAATCGCAAAGAATAAACCTAGAATCGCCACTTTTGCAATATCTGCTAAGAATTTGTCTGAACTCAGCAAAGCGCGGTGTGCTACGTTGGCGATAAAATTACCTACCAATAGAATCACTAGACCAAAGAAAATATCTCCAGCCATGTCTAACATGCTCGTCAATAATACACTCAATTGGACGAATCCTAACTTCTCGACTGCCGTGACAATACCAAAGAAAATGATAAAGAAAAACGCGACATTAGCCAGTACACTAGCTAGAGAAGTAGTGCCTAAAAAAGCACTCATTCCCATTCGGTGCGATAATTTGTCTACTTCCAGATTAATCAACAATTGCTTCAATATCTGTGTGACGTAACGCCCTACGAAATAGAAAACAGCTAGTATAATAACGGCTGCAATAATGTTTGGAATCGCGTCCAACATGCGTCGTAGCATATCTGTTGCTGGCTCCGAAATGGCTTTCATTTCTAGCGCATCAATCGCTGTAATTAGGATAGGAATGAAGATGATTAAGAAAACCACTTGCTTCACTAAACGAGTGATGTCGAACGAAGCACCAAATTGGATTCGGTCGGCAAATCGCTCTAAAAATCCACTTCCTGCGGCTGCTAATTCAGAAATAATAGTGGCTAAAATATAGCCGACAAAGCCAATGATAAGGGCAGCTATGATATTGGGTAAAAAGCCTAAAAACTTATTGAGCATATCTCTCAGTGGCTCCAATACGTTGTCTATTCCCAATGTTTCCAAGACCACCAACAAGACCATTACCATTAAAAAGTAAAAGACAAATTTCTTTACTATTTGGTACAAATTGATGTTCGAATTGCGACCTGAAACTCGCGCTTCTAGTCCTGATTTCCTCACTATTCCAGCAATCAATCGGCTTAATACTATAGCAATTAGCCAACCAATTACTAAGATAGCCAACGCACCTAAAATGCCTGGCAAAAACGCGCCTACTTGGGCAGCGATACTTTCAAAATAAGCTTCAACATTCATAACTATGTTAGTATTTTCTTAACTAATAGCCTTAAGACTACTTAAATTTTTAAATGTCACATTTTTACCAATTTATTTATTATTTTTAGTTGAATTCTCCACTGAATATTCTTTATGCTATAGACATTCGCTCCATCTGAATCTGTATCTTCGCCCTTTTACTATCACTGTATATTATGACAAAAGTTGCTGCTTTCACCTTCAATGGTTTTTCTGAGAATACTTACCTGGTCTATGATGATACGAAAGAGTGTGTTCTCATAGATCCTGGCTGTTCCAATGCGATGGAAGAGCAGCGATTGGCAACATTCATTGAAGAAAATGAGCTGATACCAGTCAAGCTACTCAATACACACTGCCACATCGACCATGTACTGGGCAATGCATTCGTCGCTAAGAAATATGATTTGGGTTTGGAAATGCACGTCGGTGAGCTGCCTGTTTTAGCGTCTACGCCTGACATTGCAGGTATGTATGGCATGACTTATACGCCTTCACCACAGCCGACCTCTTTTTTGAAGGAAGGTGATGTGGTTTCGTTTGGAAAGACGGAACTGAATGTGTTATATACTCCTGGGCATTCGCCAGCTAGTATTTCTTTCTATTGCCAGGCGGAAAAATGGATCATCGGTGGTGATGTGTTGTTTCAGGGTAGTATTGGAAGAACGGACTTGCCAGGTGGTGATATGGCAACCTTGTTGAATAGCATTCGGACACAGTTTTTCCCATTAGGCGATGATGTACAGGTTTACTCTGGTCATGGTCATCCAACAACAATCGGTGTGGAAAGAGCGACGAATCCGTTTTTGAATGGACAATTTTAGTTTTAGAAACTAGATGTACCGACAGGTCAACGTGTGGTATGGCTTCGCTTTGCTGAAGTTGTGTGTAAGTAACAGCGAGCGTGGCTGACTTTAGTAAAGCTTGATACAGGTGACAAGTCTAAGCGCCTGTACAGATAGAGTTTAGACCGTTGGCGGTGGTGGAATGTTCTTCTACAAAAGCTGCTTCTACTGCTTTATTGATACTGTATATTGGATAAATCTAATCCGATCTCTTGTGTATCTTTGCGCTATACGAAACAAACTCAAACTAATAATGAAACGACTGTCTTACCTACTTCTTTTTTCACTCAGTCTATTCGCTTGCCATACAGACAATACAACAGCGACACAAAAAGCTGACTTAATCCTCCACAACGGAAATATCTACACCGTCAATACGGAACAGCCTAAAGCTTCTGCGATTGCTGTGCAAGATGGAAAAATCATCGCTATTGGAGAAGACGATCTGTTGGAGAAATATCAAAGCGAAACAACTGATGTAATAGACTTAGATGGTCAGTTCTTAATGCCAGGCTTCATCGAAGGACATGCCCACTTCTCAGGTTTGGGCACCAGCTTGATGAACTTAAACTTCCTGCGCTCCAAAAACTGGAATGACATCGTACAGATGGTCGCCGAACGTGCCAAAACTACTGAAGCTGGCGAATGGATAACTGGGCGTGGCTGGCATCAAGAAAAGTGGAATGAAACATTGGATCGGCAGGTATTGGGTTATCCTTACCACGACGAATTGAGTGCCATTTCGCCTGACAATCCAGTTGTATTGCGGCACGCTAGTGGACATTCATTGTTTGCGAATGCAAAAGCAATGGAAATAGCTGGCATCAATGCTGAATCGCCAAATCCAGCAGGTGGCGAAATCGTGCGCGACAGTCGAGGGGAAGCGATTGGTGTGTTTGAAGAAACAGCAATGGCGATGATTATGGATGCCTATAGCGACTATACGAATAGTCTTTCCGAAGAAGAAAATATGGCAAAGTGGTACGAAGGCGTTGAGTTGGCACAAGAAAATGCCTTGAGCAATGGCATCACATCGTTTCAAGATGCAGGCGCGAGTTTTGCGGAACTGCAACGCTATACAGAGATGGCAGAGCAAGGCAAATTGCAGGTGCGTCTTTGGGCAATGATTAGTAGTTCGCAAGCTGATTTTGCCGAAGGTATTCAGGACTATCCGCTCATCGGTGCTGGCGATAATTTCTTTACTGTTCGTGCCGTGAAGGCGTACATGGATGGTGCTTTGGGTGCATTCGGAGCCTGGATGTTGCGTCCTTATGCGGATAAGCCAGACGCAGTAGGGCAAAATGTAACGCCCATCACTAAAATTAAAGAAGTTGCGGATCAAACCATCGCTCAAAACTTGCAACTCTGTACCCATGCCATCGGTGATCGTGGCAATCGAATGGTACTGAATCTATACGAACAAGCATTCGAGGAGAACCCTGAAAAAGAAAACTTACGGTGGCGTATTGAACACGCACAACACATTGATACAACGGATATCCCACGTTTCCAAGAGTTGGGAGTTATTGCGTCCATGCAAGGTGTACATTGTACGTCTGATGCACCTTTTGTGGTGAAACGATTGGGCGAAAGCAGAGCGAAATACGGTGCGTATCCTTGGCGATCCTTAATAGATGCAGGTGCAGTTGTAACGAATGGGACAGATGCACCAGTCGAAGATATTAGCCCAATAGAATCGTATTACGCATCGGTCACTCGCAAACGCGACAATCCCAATATGGTCTTTTTCGCCGAACAAAGTATGACTCGCGAAGAAGCGATTCATTCGTATACATTGGCTCCAGCTTATGCCGCTTTTGAGGAAGACATCAAAGGGTCAATTGAAGTGGGTAAAGTGGCGGATTTTGTGGTGCTGTCGAACGATTTAGTTACTTGCGAGGAAGAGGCAATTTTGGATACTAAAGTGGTAATGACGATGGTGGATGGAAAGGTGAAGTATAGTGGAGCAGGAGAGGAGTGACTCACTCAGTAACCTCCCGATAGCAAAAAGCGAAATACTTGTCTAACCATGCTTTTAGCAGTAGGATTTGGAGTACAATAGCGACCCTTCATCAACCTTTCATTTCCAACTCTTTCACCCGTCGGCCAAACACAAAACGAGGGGTCGCTTTGTACAACTGTTGATAAAACTGATGAGCAATTTCGCGATAGCGATCTTCTTCAGGTTCCATGAGGTGGAGCGCGTAGTAGATGGCCGACTGTTGATGGACTTCTGTATAGTTGGTTAATATGTCGTTGGCGACGGCTAAGGCTTCTTCTTTTTCGCCGAGTGCATCGTGCAGTTTAAACACCAACATATTTGTTTCAAAAATGAGATCAGGATTGCCGAGTTCTTCGGCGATGTGTAAGACTTCTTCTTTGATCGCAACGACTGCTTCTGGTTTGCCCCAAGCCAGCAAGGAGCGTCCTTTTTCTACTAAACTCAAGCCCAAAACAAGTTTGTGGTCAATGTTGCGTGTGATCTCAATGGCGTGGTCGTAGTACTGAACGGAAATTTCGTAGTTCTCAAGGTAGTAGTAAATATCGCCGAGCGTGTTGACAGCTTTCGCCGTTCCTTTTTGATAGCCCAAAGAGCGACAGATCGCCAGCCCTCGCTCAATATTTTGGATGGCTTCGTTGAACTCTCCTTTTGCGCTGTGTAAGTCACCTATCAGCCCTAAAACAATTGCTTTCCCTTGTTTGTCCCCTAGTTCTTCACAGATTTTTAAGTCGCGGATATAATGTTCCATCGCTTGTTCGTAATCGCCTTTGCGCTCATAGATGCGTCCGATGCAGCCGATGGAAATCGCAACGGTTTGCTTTTCTCCCAGCTCTTCTCCTAGTTGTAGACCGTGTTGGTGGCAACGCAGGGACTTGTCGTAATCTCCTTTCTCGAAGTACAAAATCCCTAAACTTGTATGCAAGTCCGCCAATCCTAACTGATCGTTCCGTTCTTTCGATAGCGCAATGCCTTCTTCTTGCCAACGAATGCCTTCTTCGTAGTTGGCCTGATTCATGTAGGTCAAACCAAGGTTAGCAACGATTTTTGGATCGGGATAGATTTTATCCGAAGCGCGTGCTAGGTTAATACTTTGGATCAGATACGCTTTTGCATCTTCGTATGACCCTTGTCGGAAAAATAGATTGCCCAAACTGCCATAGACCTGTGACATGCCTTCCCGATCATCTAGAAACTCGAAGAAAGTAGCCGCTACTTCCAGATGCAGTCGCGCATCTTCGTAATTGCCTTGTAATAATAGCAATTTTCCATAGCTATTATTGGTATAGCCCAATTGCTTTTTATTGTTTAGTTCTCGTGCAATATTCAACGCCTCTTCGTAGGTATCTTTTGCTTTGTACCATTCTCCTACTCGTTCTAGTAGTTGTCCTTTTATTTGTAAAATCCGAATGCGTTCTTCGTTTTCTGGCAGGGCGCGCAGCAACTTGGAGTAGTGTTTAATGGCTGCTTGGTTCTGGAAATTCCGACGCGCAAAATCAGCCGCTTTCTCCCAGTAATATTGTGTTTTTACAGGAATGTCTGCTTGTTCGTAATGGAATGCTAAGTCCAGGTAACGCTGCTGAATGTTATCGGCATACAAGGTTTCAATAGCTTCGGCAATCAAGCGGTGTAGCTCTTTCAAGCGGGTGCTGACCTGCATACTATACACGGCTTCACGTAGCAAAGAGTGCTTAAAAATATAGCGCAACTCATTAACCGCCTGCCAAATTTGTCCTTCTTCCGCTTGCTGAATCTGATCTCTTAACATTTCTTGCAAGTCACCATTTCCGATCGCAAATTCTTCCTGTGCCTTCATCACTGCCGACAATACTGGTAACTCAAACTCTTGTCCAATAACTGCCGCCGCTTTCACCGTCTCTTTGACTAATAAAGATAGCCGATCAATACGCGCCGTCAGAATAGCATTAATAGAGCTAGACAATTCAATATTTCGATCCTTAATGTTCCATTCGCCGTCTTCCTGTACCAACAAATCGCTCTCCTGAAAGTACTCCAGCATCTGCTCCAAGTAGAATGGATTGCCGTTAGTGGTACGGATGAGGAGTTTGTGAAAGTCTTTGCTAATGATCCCTTCTAGCTTATTCATCGTAAAATTACGAATCGCCTCAGGCGATAGCATATTCAAATCGACCACCAACTCAGGAATCTCGTTTTCTTGGACAACTTCTGGCGCGACAATTTCTGGTTTACTTTGGTTGTCCTCATAGCGAGAAGTGACAAGCAGAACGATAGGATGATTGCGAATGAGACGTACAAAGTCGTTCAAGAAATTTTTCGACTGTTCGTCCATCCAGTGCGCGTCCTCAATAAACACGACAACGGGCTGCAACATCGATTCAGCGATGAACAGTGCAGTCATACTCGACACGATATTTTGGTAGCGCCCTTTGGCATCCAAATATTCCCATAGCGAATTTTCGTAGTAGACATTAATCATACCTGCCAGAATGGACTTCGTACGTTCCAGCTCTTTAATTACCGCCTGCACAGGGACGAATAACTCTGGCTGCTCAATGTTTTGTAGATCATCTATCAGCCCTTGAAAGTCATGCTCAAAGTGTGTTTTATTGACCTCTTTGGTAGACTCTGTAGATTGGGAAAAATAGTATTTCAGGAAGTAAATAAATGGATTGAGTCCTTTGCGCAAAATTTGGTCAGACTTGCAAACATACCAGCTGAGTGGCCGCTGATTGATCAGGTTTTTACGCAGTTCATATGCCAGTCGACTTTTGCCAATGCCTGCTTCTCCATAAATGTAACCAATCCCAGTATGCTCCCTTCCAATACAACTTTCTAGGAAAGCTGATAGTGATTCCAGTTCTTCTTCTCGCCCAATGATGACGCCATCAAACGAAAAGCTATTTTCTTTACTATGCCCAATCAATAGATAGGTCGGAATATCACCAACGATCCCCTTGTACTGAATGTTTCCCTTGTGTTTGAAAACAAACTGCCGCGTCTGCTCAATGTCTTGATCGACCAACACTTCTCCCCAGTCCGCTTTCATCATCAGCCGTGCTGCTAGGTTGACTTTGTTTCCGACAATAGCATATTGGTAGCGTTCTTTTCCTCCAATGAAGCCTGTATAAGCAGTACCTATGGTCATCCCAAATCGGCAACGAATGTAGTCGCCAAAAGTCTCTTTTAGCGCCTCAATGACCGAAAGCGTAAATTCGACAGCGCGTTCTGCATTGTTTTCGTACGAAATGGGCGCACCGAAAAAGACGGGAATGACACCTCCTTTGTCACCATAGTCAATCTCTTTGAAGTAACCCGAAAAATTAGAAGCGCGATCTAAAATGATGGTCGCAAATCGGTTGAGTTGCTCGTAATTTTCTAAGCCTTCAAAAGAGATAAAGACCGTTACAATGGTTCGGAACTCTCCAATATCTGGCAGATTTACGATCACTTCTGGATAGAACTTTCGGATGACTGCTTGTGATACTTTCTCTTTTTGGTAAGGTGTATCTTTCGCCTCCTTTTCACTAATACTATTTTCTAATAAATAATGCCCAATTTCTATCAAACTTAGCTCACATTCTGGCGGTAGTTGCTGTTTGAGGTCGGAGTGGAGGATAATCTGTAGGTTCTGCGCTAAAGTTTGCGCCTTCGCACATTTGTCAATCACTTCTCCTCGAAAGTAAAAGCCTTTATTTTCTTCACCGACGATCCCCCAACTTAGATTGCCATGCGCTAGACCGATTTTGATCCCAATCTTTATGTCGTCTAAAAACACCTCATCTCGGAAAGAAGCACGAGCTTTTTGTGCGGTAATGACTAGGCGTCGAACAGAATCAGCAGAACGCTCATAAGGAAAAATAGCAATAAAAGAATCGCCAGCGAAATAAGGAATGAAGCCACCCCTGTCATACACCAAACTCACCAGTGGCTCAAATATTTCATTTAAGATGATAGACAACTTTTCTGCCCCTGAAATGCCTTCTTCTGTTAGCTCTTGTGTCAATTTTGTAAATCCAGATAGATCAACAAACATCCCATAGGCTTCTAGCCAGCCGTGGTCTTCTGCTGCCTGTAGTTTCTGCTGAATAAAATATGGAATCAGGTCGCGCACGCTATAATTAAAGAGTGAATAAAAAGGATAGAGTCAGTCGGACTAAACTTCTCCCGAACTACAAATTTACACTTAATCCTTTCTTTTACAACTGGAACAGCTAATGAGCTATTTTTATGTCTTACCTACTCGGACTTTTACTGTCACGATCTGTATCATTTCAGGGAAAGAGGAGCAATTCAGCGTGGAGTAAGCTACTCGATTCTTTGTAAAAGCTAGTAAATCTTTTAATACTGAAACTGCTCTTTTTAGTCGATAACTAATTGAACATCAAATATTTATATTGGTTAACGCCAAATTAACATGCACTTTACAATATGATAAAGCTCACTTAAAGCACAATTGATTTCTAAACCTGTTCTTTGCGGCGAAAGGGGTAGCCATATCTAGCTACTTACATTAAAACTAAATTACTCGTTACAATTATGAACAGAATTTACACACTGCTAATCGCCTTGTTTGCGTTCTCGCAGCTTCACGCACAAACTGAAGTTACGATTACGGATGCAGATTTGGGGAATGCAACTTACACTTGGACCAACGACAATGTTTACTTACTAGATGGCTACGTTTTCTTGGAAGACGGTGGTCTATTGAACATTGAAGCAGGGACAGTGATCAAAGGTTTGGGCAGTCCCACTGCTGGCAACACCTCAGCCCTAATCATTACACAAGGCGCACGTATCAACGCGATCGGTACGGCTGAAGAGCCTATTATTTTCACTTCTGAACTAGACGATGTAGACGATCCAGACGACTTGGACGACAGCCGCAAAGGACTTTGGGGTGGTATCATCATTTTAGGTCGTGCGCCAGTGGGTGTCGACGGTGACATCAGCAACATTGAGGGGATTCCTTCTACAGAAGGTCGCGCTCAATATGGCGGCGATGACCCAGAGGATAACTCAGGAACATTACGTTATGTCTCTATCCGTCATGGTGGTGACAAACTGGAAGCGAACAACGAAATCAACGGTCTGACACTAGGTGGTGTCGGAAGTGCTACTTCTATCGACTACGTAGAGGTTTACGCCAACTTGGACGATGGTATCGAATGGTTTGGTGGAACAGTAGATGTGAAGCACGCAGTGGTTTCTTTCTGCGGTGATGACTCGTTTGACTACGATCAATCTTGGGACGGTAAAGGTCAATTTTGGTTTAGCCTTCAAGATGAAAATTCTAATCGTGCCGGCGAATGGGATGGTTCAGAGCGTAGTGATTTGATGCCAAAAGTAACGCCTGTTATTTCCAACGCTACTTTTATCGGTGCAGGCGACGTGACGGTGAATGAAGATAATAACGATGCCCTACGCATTCGTGATGACGCAGCCGTCAACTTACACAACTCTATCCTAACTAGCTTTGCGCGTCGTGCCATTGCTTTAGACAACGATAGCGAGCAAGACACTTACCAGCGTTTCTTAGATGGTGATGTTGTCTTCAACCGCAATATCTTTTTTGACTTTGGAGCCGGTAGCACTTTCGCTGACATCGTAAGTGTGAGTGGTGCTGCAAGTACAGACTCTTTAATTATGTCATTGAACGACAATGGCAACAGCATCGCCAATCCTTCTTTGGGTGGTATTTCTAGAATGGCAGATGGTGGTTTAGACCCACGTCCGAATGCAGGTTCTCCAGCTTTGGAAGATGCATTTTTAATCGACGACGACTTCTTCGATCCAGTTGCTTACCGTGGTGCATTTAGCAACCGCGACAACTGGGCAGAAGGTTGGACGGCTTTGTCTGACAATGGGTACTTCGGTGATCTAGTTGCTCCAGTTCAAGCGAATGAAGTAGTCATCAACGATGCGAGCATCAATGCAGGCGACAACAGAACGTGGACAGCAGACAATATTTATATTTTGGATGGTTACGTATTCGTAGAAGACGGAGCGACATTGACTATCGAAGCAGGTACTGTGATTAAAGGTATTGGTTCTCCTACCAATGGTGATGCTTCTTCTGCTTTGATTATTTCTCGTGGCGGTAGAATCTTCGCGGATGGTACAGCAGATGAGCCAATTATTTTCACCGCAGAATTGGATGATATTGACGATCCAGAAGACTTGACCAGTGCGCGAAAAGGACTTTGGGGTGGTGTGATTATTTTAGGAAATGCACCAGTTGGCGTGGATGGCGATGCTTCTAATATTGAAGGTATTCCATCGACAGAAGGTCGCGCTCAATATGGTGGCGATGATGCAGAAGACAATTCTGGTGTTTTGCGTTATGTGTCTATCCGTCACGGCGGTGACAAATTGGAAGCCAATAACGAAATTAATGGTTTGACGCTAGGTGGTGTTGGTCGCGGAACATTGATCGACTATGTAGAAGTTTATGCCAACTTGGATGACGGTATCGAATGGTTTGGTGGAACAGTAGATGTGAAGCACGCAGTAGTTTCCTTCTGTGGGGACGATTCTTTTGACTACGATCAGTCTTGGGATGGTCGCGGACAGTTTTGGTTCACGATTCAAGATGAGTTATCCAACCGTGCAGGTGAGTGGGATGGTTCTGAAAAAGGAGATTTGACACCAAAAGTAACACCTGTCATTTCCAACGCAACATTCATCGGTGCAGGAGCAACTAGTGTCAATGAAGACAATAACGATGCCTTACGCATTCGTGACGATGCGGCTGTCAACTTACACAACTCCGTGTTGACCAGTTTTGCACGCGATGCGATTGTATTAGATAACGATAGTGAACAAGATACCTATCAGCGTTTCCTACAAGGTGATGTGGTGTTCAACCGCAACGTATTCTTTGATTTTGGAGGAGGTGATTCTTTTTCAGAAATCGTAACAACAGATGGTGGCGACGATGATTTATTAATTACACAATTAACCGAAAACGCGAATACCATTACTGACCCAATGCTAGGTGGTATTGGACGTAGAGCAACTGGCGACTTAGATCCTCGTCCAGACATGGGGTCTCCACTGAATGGTGGTGCATTCATTTTAGCAGATGACTATTTCGATCCAGTACCTTACCGTGGTGCATTCAGCAACCGCGACAATTGGGCAGAAGGTTGGACAGCACTGTCTGACAATGGTTACTTTGGTGATCTAGTGGATCCAGCAGTAGCCAATCAAGAAACAGTAGTCGATGCCGATATTGAAGCAGGTGACATTGTGACTTGGACAGCGGATAACGAATATTTGTTAGATGGTTATGTATTTGTGGAGGATGGTGCAGTTTTGACGATTAATGCAGGTACAGTCATCAAAGGAGTAGGTTCTCCTTCTAACGGGGACGCTTCTTCAGCCTTAATCATTTCTCAAGGCGGTCGCATCATTGCGAATGGTACACAAGAACTACCGATCATCTTCACAGCAGAATCTGACGATGTAGACGATCCAGAAGATTTAGACAAATCACGGAAAGGACTTTGGGGTGGTTTAATCATTCTAGGTCGTGCGCCAATCGGTGTAGATGGCGATCTATCGAATGTAGAAGGTATTCCATCAACAGAAGGTCGCGCCCAATACGGCGGTGACAATCCAGAAGATAACTCTGGAAGCTTACGCTATATCTCTATCCGTCACGGTGGTGATAAATTGGAAGCCAACAATGAGATCAATGGTCTGACTTTAGCAGGTGTCGGTAGCGGAACAAGCATCGACTATGTAGAAGTATTCGCTAACTTAGATGACGGTATCGAGCTATTTGGTGGAACAGTGAATGTGAAGCACGCAGCTGTTTCTTTCTGTGGCGATGACTCATTCGACTACGATCAGTCTTGGGATGGTAAAGGTCAATATTGGTTCTCTCTACAAGATGAATTGTCGAATCGCGCAGGTGAGTGGGATGGTTCTGAAAAAGGAGACTTGACACCAAAAGTAACGCCTGTCATCTCTAATGCAACGTTCATCGGAGCAGGTGCCAGCAGTGTAAACGAAGACAATAACGATGCTTTGCGTATCCGTGATGATGCAGCTGTCAACTTACACAACTCTATTTTGACAGGCTTTGCTCGTAATGCGATTGTACTAGACAATGATAGTGAGCAAGATACCTATCAGCGTTTCTTGGACGGTGATGTGGTATTCAACCGCAACATCTTCTTCGACTTCGGAGGTGGGGATACGTTTGCAGAAATTGTAACTACTGATGGTGGCGATGATAACCTATTAATCACACAACTGACTGAGAATTTGAACACCCTAGAAGACCCTAACTTGGGTGGTATTTCTCGCATCCCGAACGGTGGTTTAGACCCTCGTCCAGATGTAGGTTCTCCAGCACTAGACAACTACTTTACGATTGATGATGACTTCTTCGACGATGCAGGCTACCGTGGGGCATTCAGAAACGATGTTAACTGGATGGAAGAATGGACAGCATTAGCCGATCAAGGTTACTTCGGTGATCTAGTGACAGTCTCTAGCACAGAGAACTACAGCCAAAACGAAAGTGGATTGAGCGTCAGAACGTTCCCAAATCCAGCTACTTTCGGTACAGCAACTATCGAATTAGAGTTGCCTGCTGCGACTACAGTAGCGATTCAGTTATTTGATATGAGTGGTCGTGTGGTAACAACACAGCACTTTGGTCAGCAAGCAACAGGTACTGCTCAGTTTGCGCTACAAACGAACCAATTGAACAACGGCGTTTATATTTTAAACGTCGTGACGGACTTCGGAAACGTACGTCAGAAAGTACAAGTACTGAACCGATAAAAAATGATAAAACATTAATACTTTTGCGCCGCCTTTACACTTCTAGTAGAGGTGGCGTTTTTGCGTTTACAAACAACGATTATGAGATTCAAACTAACTGCCTTATTTGCGTTTCTTCTCTGTGCCACAGCCAGTCTATTTGGACAAGGTACAATCAGTGGAAAAATGATTGATGAAGCGACGGGCGAACCGCTTCTTTTTGCCAATATTTTGGTCATCGAAACCTCAGAAGGGGTTGCTACCGATTTGGATGGCAATTATCAGCTAGATTTAGCTGAAGGAACTTACACGTTAAGAGCAACTTACACTGGTTATCAAGAAAAAAAGATTGAAGGTCTAGAAATCAAAGATGGTGAGACGACTTATTTGGACATTGCGCTAGGTGATGCTGCTGTCGATTTGGGCGTAGAAATTGTCGTACAAGCAGAAGTCATTGAACGTTCTGAAAATGCGATTATGTTGTTGCAAAAGCGTTCTGAAAAGATTCAAGATGGTATTTCGGCACAAGAAATGTCGCGTCTAGGGGTCGGAAACGTAGCCGCAGCCATGACAAAGGTAACAGGTGCTTCTATCGAAGACGGTAAATATGTCAACATTCGAGGACTGGGCGACCGCTATTCCATTTCGCAATTAAATGGCTTGAATCTGCCGAGTATTGATCCCTATCGCAACAGTGCGCAACTGGATTTGATTCCAACTAACTTATTGGATAACCTCATCACAGCGAAGACTTTTACACCAGATCAGCCTGGTACGTTTACAGGTGGAAATTTGGACATTCGCACCAAGAGTTTTCCAGAGCGTGAAACTTTCAATGTTTCTATTTCCATGGGTTTCAATCCTCAAAACAACTTGATCGACGACTTTCGTACGTATGAAGGTGGCGATACCGACTGGTTAGGTTATGGAACAGCTGCTCGTGAGCGTCCTTCTATTTTGGATGACCCAAAAACAGATGAATTTTTAAATCGAAATGCCGAGCTAGAAGCGTTCCGAGGTAACCTAGATGCAGCGAATACGATTGACGAAGTGGCGGATGCGTTTGATTATCAGTTTACGCCCGACCAAAGAAGCTCGCCTGTCGATCATGGTATTAATATTTCTTACGGCAATAACTATTCCGTAGGTACTGGACAGTTAGGCGTTATTTTATCAGGTGGTTACAAAAGAAGTTTTACCCATATTCCTGATGGTCGCAACGCCCGTTGGGAACTGTTCGACTTGAACTCTGCTAATCTATTGAATCGCGGTGATTATGAAAATATTCGTAGTACCGAATCCCCTGTTGTAAATGGTATGTTGGGACTAGCATACAAATTCAATCCTTCTAATACTATCAATTTCCAACTGCTTTATAACCACAATACAGACAAAGGTGTCGACTTAATCGTCGGTCCTGATGGTCAGAATATTGAGTCTCCCGACGAGAAGCGGGGGCGCGGCTTGTTGTATAGCGAACGCGAAATGATTAACTACCAGCTATTTGGTAAGCATGTCCTAAGTGAAGAAAGTAAAGTGACTATCGAATGGGCAGCGAGCCGTGTCAATTCGACTTTGGATCAGCCAGATTTGCGTTTCTTCAACGGACAGTTTTCGCAAGATTTGGGAACAGAAGGACTAACACAAAACTTGGAAGATCCTTTATATTTTTGGCGAGATTTGTCCGATGATATTTACAATGGAAAAGTAGATATTACGATTCCTATTGGGCAACGTGAAAGTACAAAAGTGAAGTTTGGTGGCTTCTACAGTTTCAAAGATCGTGACTTCAACGAGTCGCAGTACTCTTTGCTGCAATCGCCGAATGCCATTCGTTTCAGCGGTGATTTTGATGAAGCGTTTAGTCCAGAAAACACTGGTGTCATCCGAGAAGATGAAGGTAGAAATGGACCGCGTTATATTGTAGGTAACTACATCGAGAATACAACCGTTCCCACAAATAGCTATTTTGGTGATGAGGAAGTCATCGCTGCTTATGCCATGACGACTTTCAACTTGGGCGACAACCTAAAGTTCGTCGGTGGTGCGCGTTTGGAAACGACGGATATCAACGTAGAAAGTAAGAATGAGTTAGCTCCAGATTCCGTACGCTTTGCGACTATTGACAAGGCGAATTTGTTGCCTTCTTTGAATTTTATCTACTCCTTGAACGAGGACATGAACTTACGCGCGACCTACTCACAAACCATCGCTCGCCCGAACTTGCGAGAGATTGGACCATTTGCTTCTTTCGACCCACTGCGTAATGAGTTCTTCGTTGGAAATCAACGCTTGACAACTACGGATGTACAAAACGCCGATGTGCGTTGGGAATGGTTCTTTAATCCTGGTGAGATCGTTGCGGTGAGCGGATTCTATAAGAATTTCAACAACCCAATTGCTTTGACCTACCGTCGCGCATCGAATCCAGAATTCCAGTACGTCAACGTCGACAACGGATATATTTATGGATTGGAATTTGAGTTTCGTAAAGAACTCGGTTTTATTGGTGAAGCCTTCCGCGACTTGAAGTTAGGTACTAATTTAGCGTTGATTCAGTCCGATCAAGATGTGAAAGATGAAACTGGACTAGAACCAGAAAGTCGCCCCTTTACTGGTCAAGCTCCAGTATTGGGTAACGTGAATCTGAACTACAATAACTTAGAAAACGGTTTAGACATCACAATCGCGTACAACTACATTGGTGATAAACTATCCATTATCGGTCGAGAAGGTACACCAGACTACTTTGAACGTGCTCGAAACATGCTAGATGTAGTAGCGAGCAAACGCTTCGAGAAGGTGACGATTGGTCTCTCCGCGAAAAACTTACTGAATGCCACTTGGTTAATTTCTAATGAATTTAAAGGAAACGAATATGTATTTGACGAATTTCAGCGTGGCGTATCGTTTGGCTTGAGTTTGTCGTATGAGCTGTTGTAAACTAGATATGAGATCGCTTTCTCGCTTTACGAGATTTGCTTTGTTATGGATACGGGAGATATGAGACTATCACACGTTTCTATCTTTCAGACTGCCTTCCTTGATGTGTTTCGGGGAAGGCAGTGTTGTTTTATCAGGAGTATTATTGGACTAAATCTAAGTTTCTTGAATACAAGAATGATATATGATCGACTTCAGATAAAAAGGTTTTTTTACGAAGAAGAAGACTAAATTTAACAATGAAGCACGTACTTGAGTGGTTGAGTCCATTTATCTCCTAGTTCGTGACGGTATCTTTTTAGCTCATACTTCGTCAAAGCGGAACATATTTAAACTCAACTACTTATAAATTACTGAACGCTACTTTTTACACGCTTGCATATTTCAAATCTGAATATGTTCAAAAAGAAATTACTCGTTGATTGGTCGTCGTTTTT
>CAYLPW010000052.1:0-22826 GCA_964385665.1 uncultured Saprospiraceae bacterium | reverse complement strand
TGCTTTTTTTTAGAT
Source organism: uncultured Saprospiraceae bacterium (assembly GCA_964385665.1). Lineage (GTDB taxonomy): Bacteria > Bacteroidota > Bacteroidia > Chitinophagales > Saprospiraceae > JAAUTG01. Next base: position 22,811 of record CAYLPW010000052.1, on the reverse strand, counting down.
GAGCATATCGTATCGAAGGTGCAATCTTCGACAATCCTATAACAAAAGCGTACAGTTGAAATCGTACGAATCATTCTATCGCCTGAATCTGCTGAATCAAATCATACAACTCTGGTTCATCTTTAAATCCTTCCAAAATGGCAGCTGTTTTTTCCATAAACTGCGTCTTATCGGGACGAATCACTTCTACACCAGCTGCTGCTACTGCTGCTAGTGCTTCTTCTTCGGAGGCGACCCAAAGTTTCCGCTGATAAACGGCAGCTTCGTCGGCAGCTTCTTGTAGCCAAGTGCGTTCTTGCTCACTCAACTTATCCCAAACTGGCGTCCCAATAATGAGTAAATCTGGAACAGCGGTATGCTCATTCAGGGAATAATATTTACAGATTTCGTAGTGGCGAGAGGTGTAAAAACTAGGAGGATTATTCTCAGCCCCATCGACAATGCCTTGTTGTAGAGCCGTGTACAATTCGCCCCAAGATATGGGTGTGGGAGAGCCGCCTAAGGAAGTAACCAGCTGCATAGCGGAAGCACTGGGCATCACGCGTATTTTTAGTCCTTCTAGGTCAGCGGGTTGTTCAACAGGTCGCTCTTTGGTATAAAAAGAACGTTGTCCAGCATCGAAGTACGTCAATCCGCGTAGCCAATAATCGCCACCTTCACGTAGCAAGCTTTTTCCCAATTCGCTATCTTGAACGTTGTACGCGTGTTCTCGACTTTTGAACACATAAGGCAGACTCAATACTCGATAGCTTGGCGCAAAGTTTTCCATCACGGCAGCGGACACTTTTGTCATCGCCAAACTACCGATTTGGAGTAACTCCAGACACTGCCGCTCTGTCCCCAACTGCTGACTGGGGTAGATCGCAATTTCCAACTGCCCACCTGACTTCTCCCTCACCTTTTCTGCCATATACACCATTCCTTGGTGGACGGGGTGCGTGACATCCAAGCCATGTGCAAGCTTGAGTTCTTTAGCAGAATTGACTTCTTCGCAAGACCAAAACAAAGTAACAAATAGGAGTGGAAGTAGATACTTCATAGCATTGAATTTAAAAGAAAAAGCGATACAGAGTAGGACGCTCCATATCGCTTTCTCCCTGATAGACAGGTCGTTATTTAGATAAATGCTATTGCTTAATGATTCGCTTCGCAACAGTGGATTTTCCATCTACGATGAGTTGCACCCAATAGACACCAGTCGGTAGATTGGCATCAATTGCTAGTGGCGTGCTTTGAGTAGCTGTCACATTAGAAGAAAACAGCAACTGTCCTTGTGTATTGTACAATTGAACATCTACATCACTAACTTCTAATTCTGGTAGTTCTAGCCACAGTTGGTCAGTGAATGGATTCGGATGTACATTGAAGTCAAGCGCCAACTGTGATTCCTTTGTACTGACAGGCTGCCCCTCTTCTACTAAAAAGCCATCGAAGCCAGCTTCTACTAGATGTCCTGTTGCTTCTTGATCGCCAGTTTGAACAATCAACTGCATATTGTCTGTCACATCTATGATGAAATCCAGTTCATACTCCCGACGCGGACGCCATACACTAGCCGAACCTCTTACTTCATCCAAGAGAACAGTATCTATTTGATTAGTAATACTGATGGTCAATAGATCATTGGGGGTGTTATTGCCACTAGTATTGACAAACCAAGTTTGGAAGCTTAGAATGGGGGAAGTATAGGTCGTTAGATCCATCATCGGAGAAATTAAAATAGTCTCTCCATTATCTACATCATCTGAACCTGCATTGCCACCACCATTTCCAGTGACGTAACATTGACTGCCTATATCATCATCCAAATCAAATTCAGGATTAATATATGTAGGCGCATTGCCTGTACCGATTGGTTCGCCTAACTCCCAGTTACCTCGTTCTGCACCATCAATAACAGCCCAGCCCAAATCCAGTGCAAAATCGTCTTCATAGCCTGCTGTTAGTGCTATATCTACGTTTACATCTTCCACTCCAGAGACGGACATGGTTCGTTGCTGATACCCCCATGAGCCAAAGACAACCTCATATTCACCCTCGAAAACATCGGTGACTGTAAATTCGCCCTCACTATTCGTCTGTGCAGAGTAGGTAATGTCGTCACTCACGATAGCAATTTGTGCATCTTCGATTGGCATACCATTTTCTTCGTCAACAATTCGACCGAAGACGCGGATACGTATTCTTGGCTCTAGTTCGACCTCTAGTTCCGTGACGACTCCATTAGACAGATTCACATCAAGCGTGGCAGAACGGTAGCCCAACTTAGAAAACCGTACACTGTAGGTACCAGCAGTTGCCGTTCCAGTCGCAAATTCACCAGAAAAGTTAGAGAAATTACGGTCTGCTTTCGGTGCTTCTAGGTCAACACGTACATCATTCAGTAAAGCACCTGAAACTTTATCACGCACGATGCCTTCCAAGTAAGCCGCTGAAACATAGTCCACATCAACCACAAATAAACCATTCGAGCGATCAGAAACTAAGGTTAAGCCCGAAGGCAAGAAAGGATACGCACCCCAAGCTCCAGAAAATCCTTGCCCTTCGCCACGAAACGTATCGTAGTTGGCTACTTCTACTAAGTTGCTCGGACGTTGTGCATCGACTACCACTAGTCCATCTGAATAGTGTGAAATAGATAAAAAGTCATCAATGACATGCACGTTGTGCGGAATAACACCAGTGTTGACGGTCTCTGTTGGTCGAAATTCATCTATTTTTCGGATATTGTCTAAGTCAGAAATATCGTAGGCGGCTACTGGCGCATTCGCTCGTTCGTCAGTCGTATAAATGGTTTGACTGTCATCGGAGAGCCAAGCATTATGTGTAAATAAGAAGGGTGTTTCTTGTGTGGCTAATAGCTGCGGATTGCTTTTGTCACTAATATCGTAGACCGAAAAGAAGCCAGCATAAATGTCAGACGTATATAAGGTGTCGTTTCTGACATAAATATCATGAGCGTAACGATCGGGCGCACGTCCAATATAAATTGGGTTGCCAGGATCGCTAGCGACATCTACAAAAAGAGGACCGCCACTGTTAAGATTACAGCCTGTCAAGTAGGCGACTCCATTGTCGTCGATGTATAAGTTGTGGCAAGTTCTCAAGGTGCCTAGTTCTTCGATATTGGGATTCCAATAATAAAATGGTAAACTATCTGGCAATGCCGATAAATCCATCACCAAAAGACCAGAACCACTTTCATTAATCGCATACCCAAACTCACCAAAGGTTTTCATATCGCGCCATCCAGAAGAAGGACCACTGGCAAAACCGACCTCTCTCGGTTGGCTAGGATCGGCAAGGCTGACGACGGAGACACCATTTTGAAGCCCGACTAAGGCATATTCGGTGCGGTCTTCATCCACCCATCCCCAAATGTCGTTGACAGATTGATCGTAGGACAAAGTTCCCACCAGTTCACTATTGAGCTGGGCAGTAAGGGAAAAACTGAGCAGTACGCTCGTTGCTAGTAAAAAGTATTTCATAAAGAGTAAAAAGTTTTTTATCGAGTGAAATGAAATTTGTTTGTTTAAGAGCTTGTGAATGAGTAGCTGTGTTTCGCCAGTCGATAGGAACACATTTATTAGTAACGACTCAAAAGGAGAAAAAATCTTATCTAAATCAACGTTCAACGATTTTTTACATAGTTAATACGATTTTGCCCTGTACTTTGCGGTCTGCTATCCATGTTAAAGCGTCTTGAATTTCTGCTAATTGGAAACTTCGCTGTATTGGGGGCTGTAATTTCTTTTCGCCTATCCATTCTAGCAATTGTGTATGATTGCTTACTGCTTCGCCAGGAAAGGTCTGTAAAAACTTTCCCCAAAAGACACCTACAATTTGGCAAGATTTCAATAGTGGTAGATTAAGTGGAACGGATGGAATATCGCCACTCGCAAAACCAATGACCAGCAGTCGCCCTCCATAATTCAGTCGACGCAACGCCGCCTCCGAATGCGCACCACCTACGGAATCAACGATCACATCGACGCCATTTGGTAACGCTTTCAGTGCCTTTGACAAATCTTCTTCCGCATAGTTGATTAATACATCTGCTCCGTGCGATTTACAAAATTCCAATTTTTCTGCCGTCGATGCCACTGCAACCACTTTCGCCCCCATCAATTTCGCCAACTGAATAGCTGCCACACCTACACCGCCAGCCGCACCCAAAATGACCACCGTTTCATGAGTTTTTAACTGCGCTCTATCTTTTAGTGCATGATAGGCTGTTCCATACGTAATTAAAAACGTCGCGCCTTGCTCAAAACTGACCTCATCGGGTAGTGGCAAGCATTGCATGGCAGGCAAGATCGTTTGTTCCGCAAAAGCACCAGTCATGTTGAAACCAGCAACACGTGTACCGACTGGCAAAAAACTGGCTTTCTCGCCAGTCGCACGTACAACTCCCGAAAATTCAGAACCCAATACGAATGGCAATTCTGGCTTGAATTGGTACAATCCTTGTGCCATCAAGCCATCTGGAAAATTGACGCCAGCGGCTTTGATGTCAATGAGGACTTCATGTGGTTTTGGCGTCGGTGTCGGTAAGTCTTTGACTTGGAGTTGGTCGATAGGGGCGAAGGATTCGCAGAGGACAGCTTTCATAGTCTTGTTTTATGTGTTGGTGGGAGATAAGTAATGTAAATTTGTTATTGAACTCAGACTAGGATAAGCAGTCATAGCAAAAAGATTTTCATTCCATAAGGAAGTTACGAAGGCTTTTTGCATCAATTCGGTGCTGCCCGTATCGTCGTGCTTTCCTGAATCCAACAACCCACATAAAAGCTGCTCCCCTCTTTCAGACCACGTTGAAAAATATCTTCTCGCGATGGCATATATTGTCGGTAGTTGGCGATGTTTCGATTGGCTTCTCTAGCTACACTGGAGTCTACACTTTTCGCTTTGTTCCACATGTCAATAGCTGGCCAAACCACTTTTTGACTTTCCCAGCCGCGACCAGAACCACACAACGGACCACTAGAGGCGTACAATTTACCAATCAAAATGTACGGTTCGCCCCAACCGCTACGTGCTGATGCAGCGCGCAATGCCCACTTTCTGGCTTCTGGAAAATTGCGGAGGTGGGCGTAGTAAACTTTTGAAATTAGCATTAAGCGATTGGCTTTCGTCTCTGCATCATCAGCATCTTCTACAGATAAACGAAAGAATTCGACCGCTTCACTATAGCGAGCATTTCGCAATGCATCCAATCCTTTTCCGTAGTTGGTGATGACTGGTTCTGGTGCGCACTCATCATTACCAACTGCTATCAAACGCGCCATTTGTGGATCATCATCAGGACAACCGCCCCAGCGCAATCGACTAAAGACCAAAATGACCGTATCGCAATCCGTGGGTGCGGATTCAAAGTAAGGGAAGTACGTCTCTTTGTAATATTGACAGTCATAAAAACCCTTTTCACTCTCAAAAGCCCGTAAACGTTCTGGCGCATATTCTTCTACGATTTCCCAACGCTCACAATAGGGTGCTTTGCAATTTTTTAAACCTTCGGGGATGATGTTACGGATGAACTGCTCATATTTTTTCGCTTCTGCTTCGCTGATTTTCTCTTCTTGATACAGTTCAACCAGTAGCGACGTAAATGGATTGATCACAAAGTCGTTGGTTTTCATGCCGTCTTCTTCGATTGCCTGCTTGAACAGCTCATAAATCTCTAGTTTGGACTTCCGATCTGGGTATTTGTAGTAGTAGTCGAAGGCTCGTCGCGCGTTCACGTAGCCACCTTCTGGGTAGCAGGCTTCTAATTGGTCATACATCTCAAAAACGGCGTCGATGTATTGTTCTTTGGTGGCTTTATCTTGAGTTTGGCGAATGAAAAACTCATAAAAATAAATGCCGTCCGAATAAACGGTATTGCGTTTGCCATCCGCAGCTGGCGCAACCTCGTAGACTTGCTTCCATTGCTCAAAGGCTTTGTCTAAATTATTGAGTTTCAAATTATCTCGATACAAAACGTAGGTATCCATGATGCCATCTGGATCGGGTGCATCCGTGAATTTCGGGCAAGGGCTTAGATTTTCGTCGACGGGTTTTTCTTCTGGTTCAGGTGTCGTCACCACTTCTTCTACTACTTTGGGGGTACAAGTAATCAACAGCATTACGAATAGCGCAGCCGTTAGCTTATAGATAGGTGAAATTGATTGCAGCATAAAAATTTGAATTTCTATCAAGAATATTCTTCCTGACAAGTATAAGCATAAAAGCTGATGTTGACAAGAAGTTGGATGGACAGTATGACGAAAAGCCGTCGAGTTTCCCTACTTTTGGAATGGATTAACGACTAAATTATTTGGAACAACAACTACACCTCCTTCACCTTTCTTCTGCTAAATCCTGGCGCGGTGGCGAACAACAGATCGCGTATTTAGCTAGTGAAATACAGCGGCAAAAAATTTCGCAAATTATCTTTTGCGTAGCAGAAGCACCATTGCATCAGTGGTGCATCCAAAATGGTATACCGCATCTTACTTATACAAAACGCGCCTCCATTGACCCTTTTCTATCCTCTCGGATTCGACAAATTTGTAAGAAAGAGAAGATCACACACATTCACGCCCACGACAGTCACGCCCATACCTTTGCGTTTGTGGCTGCCTTTTTTTTGGGTAATAAAACACCCATCATTCTAAGTCGGAGAGTGGATTTTCCTATTAGGGATAGTTTTTTTTCTCGTTTAAAGTACAACCATACGAGTATCCGAAAGATTGTCTGTGTTTCCCATTTTATTCGACGAGTCATTCAGCCCGTCATTGAAAATCAACAAAAGTTGACAGTCATTCACAGTGGTATTGATGTGGCTCGATTTCAAGTTTCTAGGAGTCATGAACTACGCGAAACTTATCAACTTGCCTCGAATACTAAAATCATCATCAACGTAGCTGCTTTGTCAGAACACAAAGATCACGCTACATTCGTCAGGACGGCGGAGCGATTACTCCGTTATCGAAAAGATATTGCCTTTTTCATTGTAGGTGGTGATAGTGGAACCGAAGCAGCAACAGTAGCACTTATTGCGGAAAAAGGATTGACGGAAAAAGTAATATTGACTGGCTATCGTGACAATATTCCTTCCTTATTAGCGCAAGCAGATGTTTTTCTATTTACGAGTCGAGAAGAAGGGTTAGGGACAAGTATATTAGACGCCTTTGCTGCACACTTACCAGTAGTGGCAACGAATGCTGGTGGGATTCCTGAAATGGTGGTGCTGGATCAAACAGGCTATTTAGCTAGAATAGGCAATGATAAAGAATTGGCAGTAGGAGTGGAGAAGATGTTGGACGACGAGGATTACAGAATGCAGTGTGTACATGGAGCTACTGAACAACTACAGCAATTTACACATTACAAAATGGCAGGCACAACTATTGCCCTATATCGTACCGTAACCTAAGTGTCTCTTTATTTATAGCGATAGGAGATATATTTTTGAAAACGAAACACGAACACGAAAGCTGTCGTATAGGAAAGAGGACGCTTACATGTACATCAATCCACTTTGATTGAGGATGACCATCAAATTTGGATAAGTGCCTAAAAATCAATAGTATTGTAATAGTAAATTTGTTCACTCTCTTTTCTACCAACCCTACTGCATATCGTTTCGCAATAGATGAATTTTAATTCTCATGTATAGCGAATTGATAACCACAGGCATTTAGGTTTCACAGTTTTGATCTAGCAATTTTTTGTGACTTCATTGTCATTCGTTCAGTCTAAACCAAGAACTGACTTCGCTATTGGTGTGAAGGTGGCTCTGGTCTAGTTATAGTTGAAAATAGATCTTTTTATAAAAAATAAATCGCCTTGAAAACAGCACGTCTACCATTTATCATTGCTTGCATTTGCTTGGCACACTTCCTGAAAGCACAGGACATCCATTTTTCACAAATTGGATATTCGCCACTCAATCTGAATCCAGCCTTGACGGGCGTATTCGAGGGAGATATGCGTTTCACTGGTAATTACCGAACGCAGTGGAACGATGTGGCGCCGTTTGAGACTTTTTCAGGAGCTGTCGACTGGAGTTTTTATACGCCCAACTATCAGGAGCGATTCTTCTCGGCTGGTGTCCTCATCAATCATGATGTTGCCGGCGATGGGAATCTGTCATTTACTACCGTTGGATTAAGTGGGTCGTACACGCATCGTGTAGGTGCAGCACACTATTTATCTGCTGGAGCGATGCTAGGCTATAATAATCGTTCTTTTGACTTTGGCAATTTCCAATTTGGTACGCAGTACAACACAGAAACATCTGCCTATGACCCATCCTTCAATGCACAAGAAAGTTATGCGAATGCAGCCTCCGCAAATATGTTTGACGTGTCTGCTGGTATCAATTGGCACTATCGAGTACCCCGTCGAAGCAAGCGGACATCTTTTGATTTGGGGCTAGGTATTATGCACTTTAATCAGCCAGAGGAAGTCTTCTTGGATGGTGGGGAAATGGAGCAACTACCTATCCGATGGAGTCCGCATTTCATGAGTACCATACAAGTACAAGATCGTTTGGATGTGCTAGTAAATGCTACCTACCAACATCAAAATACGCACCGTCAATTTTTATATGGTGCAGGGCTACAGTTTCATTTAGACACCGATCCTGATGAGGAATTAGCATTTCAGCTACTCGCCAATCGCAGAGCAGAAGATGCATGGGTCGGTATGGCAGCGATGCGCTACAGAATGTGGCTAGTAGGATTTAGCTATGACTTCAATACATCGGATTTGCAAGTCGCGCCTGGTATACGTAGTGGACCTGAGTTGTCTGTGCGCTATATTTGGACACGTGTGAAGCCAGAAGAAGCGAAAATCTGCCCGCTTTATTTATAGTTGATGCTACAAAAGAATGTATTTCTCTTTCTGAGTTTTGCCAGTAATAGTCGTTGAAAAATTAGATTAACTTTATTCACGCTTAGGTAAGTCCACTTGACTCACCTACTGTATGCTACATCAAGAGCTTTTTGGAGTTTGATCGTTGAAGTGAACGTAAATTAGCCATTTTTTAACCCGATCATTAAGTTTTCAATAGGCTCTAAGCAAACCAACGCTATGAAAATTCTACTATTATTGAGTATGCTATTCATCTTTGTCACCTCTACATTGGCGCAGATGGATGAGTATGGGTATCACTTAAAAGATCAGCAAGCCAGCTTTAAGAAAATCTGGAAAAAAGCTAAAAAGGAAAAAGCAGAAAATCACACAAAAGACGCTCTTGGACTATACGAAGCTGCCGTGAAAATGGACTCTACCAATCCTGTTCTGTTGTACGAAATAGCTAACTTCTACCAAGAGGTAGGCGCATATATTGCAGCCAACAAATACTACACTAAGCTGACGGAACAGTCTAAAACTGCTTTTGCTGATCTACATCTACGACGTGGCAGTATGCAACAGATTTTAGGACAGTACGCAGCGGCTATTGATAGTTACAACACTTACAAGCGATCAGGTGCAGGCGATATGCAATTAGTCAACACGTACATAGAGCAGTGCCGTGAGGCGATTACATTGATGAAGCGACAAGATTGTCCAATCAATTTTAACGGGTTACACAATCTAAAAGATCCTGTAAATGACAAATCTGGAGAAACCGCTGAATTCTCGCCTTACTACGAAAATGGTGAACTCTATTTTTCACGTTTTCAATACGCTGACGAAAAAGGAAGTAGTTACTCCTTGAATTCCTTCAAACACAAAACAACGGACAACGGAGGTGTGTATCAAGCCATACCGACCAAAGCGCAAAGTAGCGCATACCTTATCATTACGCCAGAAGGTGACGCGCTGTATGAAGTAGCTTGTGAAGAGGAAGCGAGAAGCTTCGATAATAGTTCCTGTCGCATCTACCGTCGAGACCGCAAAAATGATGGTACTTGGTCTGATCGTATTCTATTGCCAGAGACGATCAATGCTAAAGAATCACTAAATACACAGCCAGCCGTTGGGACAGACACCGAAGGCAATACCTATCTTTACTTTGCATCTGATCGAGAAGGCGGACAGGGCAAGATGGATATTTGGAGAAGTCAGATTACAGCAGACAATAGCGGAAATATAAGCTATGCTCCACCGACCAATTTGAATCAAATCAATACATCAGACGACGAAATTTCACCGTATTATCACCAAAAATGCCACACCTTCTACTTTAGTAGCAATCGCCGCCCATCCTTAGGAGGCTTTGATATTTACCAAACCATCTGGAACGGTACAAATTATGGATGGAGCAAAGCGAATCATCTGTGTTACCCGATCAACGGTAGCTTTGACGATGTGGATTTCTTTCGATCAGCGACTGGTGAAAAAGTCTATTTTGCTTCTAAGCGTGTGCCTGAAGAAGAGCAACAAAGCGAAGATCGACTAGTGAAAGGATGCTGCTTGGATATATTTGAAGCGGAAGCAGATTTACCCGTTTTTTTGGATTTAGCAGTCAAGTGTGGAAAAGATACCCTTGTTACAGATGCTTACTACACGATGAGTGGTATGACGGACAAAGAGGAATATCTGATGAGTGGTGATAGTGCCGTATTAGTAATGAGTCCAATAGCTTTGGTAGCGAACGAACAATATACGTTCGATATCATGAAGACAGGTTGGACGCGTGCTGCTTTGGAGTTGCCGACTACCGAGATTTGCGAACCGACCACTTACCCTCGCACCGTGTATATGCGTCCTAATGATAATCTACGTATCCGAGTAGTTGGACAGAAAGGAGGACGAGGTGTTGGATTGGATTTTGCTAAAGTAACGGTGGAAAGTGAATGGGGCAGACAACAAAAAAAAGAAGCACCTGGCGGAGAAGTCACTTTCAATGTGGAAACGGGAACTACCACCAAAACCTACACAATAACAGTCGAATATGAAGACTATCAAACCAGAACAATGGAGGTGGTTATTCCACCTCTCGAAGAGCGATGTTTGACGGAATTAGAGATACCACTCATTTCCAAAATATTAGATAGAAACTTAGAAGCCAACATCTATTTTCATAACAATAGTCCTGCCATTATCCCGAACAAAGCGATTGGGGAGGTAGATAGTTCGTACGCAGCCCTTTATACAAACTATATTAAACCAGATATGCGTAATACGTACAAAACACAGTTGCGCGATTTCTACCAAAGTAATGGAGAACTAGTTGACTTGGATGTGATAGAGGAAGAAATCGATTCCTTCTTTGTAGAAGAGGTAAAAGCTGGTTTTGAAAAGTTGAATGCCTACGCGGAGGCTCTAGTCGATCATTTTAATAATGGATCAGGAGCAGCACTTGTTATTGATATAAAAGGTTCGGCAAGCCCCACAGCGAGCGCAGACTACAACCTAGACTTATCCAGACGACGGATCAGTAGTGTCAAAAACTACCTGCTTGAGTTTGAAGAGGGCGCATTGAAACCATTCATTGATAATAGACAATTGCTTATTAGAGAAGTACCCATTGGGCAGGATGTAGATTTTCTTTCCAATGCAGAGAAAGCTAAAATAGTAGCCAATAAGTCGACCTACGGTATCTATTCACCGGCTGCTGCTAGTGCCAGAAGAGTAACCCTACAACGAATCAGCTTACAAAACCCTAATTAGACCCGAACCCTTTCATTTGCTTAAAAAGACAGCAACCCATGTATCAACGTTTTTTACTTGTTTCATTCCTTTTCTTGAGTATAGGCTGTATAGCTCAAGCTCAAAATTCATACAGCAGAACCGTTACTGCCGAAAATGATCTACGTGTCATTTTGGACATTGTAGAACCCACTTGTGCAGGATATAAGAACGGCAGCATTACAGCGCGGACAGAAGGTGGACAGCCTCCTTTCTCTTTCCGATGGAGCAACGGCAATAGAAGTTCCAATATATTCGGACTGGCAGCAGGTACGTATGGGCTGACGATTACGGATGGAGCTGGCATTGAGCGAGTGACGGCACAAACTGTTCTATTGGAACCTGATCCACTACTGATTGATATTGAAGCAGTAGGCGATCTGTGTGAGGTTGACGAAGCTGGTTTTCAGGTCAATGTCTCTGGTGGTACAGCACCGTATACGTATAATTGGAGTGATGGAAGTACCTCTGCAACATTATCCAATCCAACTTCAGGCAACTACTTCCTAACTGTAACCGATGATAACGGCTGCCAAGCGGTCGAATATTTAAAAGTAAATCCTCCTTTAGAGGTTAAAGTAGTCGCTCAAGCGGTACGCTGTGCCGATTTTTGTGATGCTAGTGTGACAGCAATGACTACTGGTGGACAAGCTCCACTTTCTTATGTATGGAACACTGGCGATACGACTCAGATTGTTGATATGCTGCCTGTTGGCGTCTATACCGTAACTGTCACCGATGGCAATGGATGTAGTGTAACAGCGAGTGGCGAAGTTACAGGACCACCACCTATCAATGCCATGGTAGAGGTAGATAATACCTGCGAAGCTGATGGAGATATATCTGCTGAAGTCACGGCTAGTGGGGGAGAAGGCGATTTCTTTTTTCTATGGAGTACAGGAGCGGTAGGAACGAGGATAGGAGATTTGGAACGAGGAGAAGAATACTTCGTCGTCGTTTTTGATGCGAATGAATGTAACGATACCGTACGGTTTACTGTACCCGAAGCTCCCAATCTGGTCTTGGAAGGAGAAAAGATGGACGTCACTTGCACAAACATTAACAATGGTAGCATAACTGCTAACGTCATGGGGGGAACAGCACCCTATACATTTGTTTGGAGTAATGGTGAAGAAGAAACCAGCAATGAAAATAGTAGTACCATAGATGAACTACCAGCAGGAACATACAGTGTCACCGTAACAGATGCCGAAGGATGTACTTCTGAGATCACATTAGAAGTAGAAGCTAATGGCGAACTAGAAGTAGAAACGGCTAGTACACCCACCACCTGTGTCGACGATGCAGACGGTATGGCAAACGCGATCGGGATGGGCGGAACAGGCACATACAGTTATTTGTGGTCAGATGGTCAAACTACAGGGACAGCTATCAATCTGGCAGCAGGGACATACACTGTTACTGTTACGGATGTTCTTTTTCCTTCTTGTCAAGTCGTCGAGACAGTGACCGTTTCTTCTATTGGCATATCAGGAATTAACATTAACGTTGATACCACAGGCTCTACTGTCGTTATCGCTACACCGATAGATGGACGTGCGCCTTATGCCTTCGAGTGGAGCAACGGAGAAGATGGTCCTATCGCCACCGGCTACGCACCTTGCGACAGTTATAGTGTGACTGTCACCGATAGCGATGGGTGTGTACAAGAAGCAAGTGGCGAAATTCCTTGTGACAATAGCTTAGACGTTGATATTGAAACGACACCGACTTGCGAAGGACAAGAGGACGGAACAGCTACTTTGACCATCGAAGGTGGAACAGAACCATACACAATTGATTGGGGGAATGGAAACACTGACGTAACGAATACAGGATTAGCCGCTGGCGGACCCTACCAAGTCATCATAACGGATGCAGATGGCGAACAACGAATCATCAACTATATCATTGGACAGATTAATCTGAATGTAGACGTAGATGTCGTGCAGCAAACGTGCAATACAGACGAGGGCGGTAGCATCTTATTAGAGGTGGAGGGCGACAACGCACCCTTTACATTCGAGTGGTCGGATGATAGTTTGGAAGGCGATAGTTTAACGAATGTGCCATTGGGAACATATACGGTCACAATAACAGATGCGAACGGATGTGTGCAAGAACGTACGATTGAGGTGACCGAAGAACAAGGCGTTACTTCCACTACACAAGTGACTCCTTCTGACTGTGGGGAAGAAAATGGCAGCATTGCGATTATTCCTTCGGGTAGAAATACACCATTTATGTTTGAATGGTCGACTGGCGATACCACAGCGCGTCTAGTCAATGTCGCTCCTGGTGAATACAGTTACACTGTTACGGATGCAAATGGCTGTACGGATGAGCAAACCGTGACCGTCACCGAAGAAATCAATATTGACATCAATACGACCATCGTACCAGCGACCTGTGAAGAAGGCAATGATGGAAGTATCGCAATAGAGATAGATGGCGGAACTGCACCTTATGTGTATCAAATCAATGGTGATACCGTTGGTGTAGAAACGACAGGCTTAGGTGTGGGAGACTACGATATTTTAGTCACGGATGCGAATGGCTGCCAGAAATCCAGTACCGTCACCATCGACCAAGACAATGATATTGAGATAGAAATTACAGCAACTATAGACGAAGATACGCGGACTGGAACGTTGACAGCAGTGGCTAGTGGCGGAGCTGGCAACTATGTTTATTTATGGAGCAATGGTACTACGACGGCTACTATTTCAAACCTACCACCAGGTTGCTACGAAGTCACCGTCACCGATGAAAACGGCTGCTTCAAAACAGCAAGCGCAGACATCATTGGTATGCCAGAAATCGTCATCGAACCAAATTGCGATGGCACAGCGACAGTGAGTACCAATCTTGCAGCTTGCCTAAATGCCAATATCACTTGGAGCAATGGCGACACAGGGAACTCCACCACTTTATCAGAAGGCGATCAGTCAGTGACTATTTCTTTTGATGGAAATGATGAAGACATTAATATTGATTTTGCTATCGAAGCACCTAATTTAGAAATCGAATCCAGTGGCGTTACAAGTGCTACTTGTGACGATGCCGACGGTAGTGCCACAGTAAGTGTTCTGGAAGGAACGGGGAACTACAACTTCGTTTGGATGCTCGGTGATTCTGTAATTGCAGCAATTAATGACTCTGAGGAAAATTCAAGCACCTTGGACAATCTAGGAGAAGGTACATACACCGTGATGGTTACAGATGCAAATGGTTGCGAGCAAGAAACAATCATCACGATTGCTGCTGAAAATAGCATTGATGTGACTATTGCCGATGTCAGTGTTTGTGCAGGCGAAGAGGTGAACATTGAAGTAAACAACAACGGCGACGATGATTTAAACTACGAATGGACACCAGCTGATTTGTTTGTAGAAGGAACTGCTAATAGTGAAAATCCAACGTTCATTGGCACAGAAAGCGCAACCGTCAATGTATTGATTACCAACGAAGCAGGCTGTGAGCAGGAAAGAAGCGTCAACATCAACGTTCAAGAACCAACGGCACCAGATGCCGACCAAATCACGTACAGCGAAACCTGCTTAGGCTTTGAAATTACCTTTGATGGCAATGGACAAACCAACGGCTACACGTGGCGATTTGGTGATCCAAACAACAGCAATGATATTTCACAAAACGGAAATCCAGTTTACACCTACAGTGAAGCTGGCACGTTTACCGTGACTTTAATTCCAACAGATGCAGGAGCTTGTCAAGACACGGCGATGTTTGAAGTAATTGTAGAAGGAGAACAGGAGTTGGATTTCAACATTACAGGAGAGCCATTAGCGTGTGGTCAAGAAACCAGTACTTTCAGTGTGGATGATACAGAACTGACAGTCGAATGGTACGCAGCAGGCGACCTAGACAATCCAATTAGCACCTTGAATAGCGCAGCATTGGCAGCAGGTGACTATGTGGTACGTGTGGAAAATGAGTTAGGTTGTATTGGCGAACAAACGTATAGCGTGGAAGATAAAACAGTAAATATTGACCTGTTAGATAGCTATTGTACTTGTGGAGGAGAAGAGTTGGGAGTGACCATTTCTAGCTTGAGCGACGAAGATGAACTGATCTTCGATTGGTCACCAAATGATCCAAACTTGATCGACTTGACCGATCCATCTAATCCAATCTTCATCTTGGAAGAAACGACAACTTTCACGACAACAGTGAGTAATCAATTTGGCTGTTCCGTGACGCGCGAAGTGACGATTGAGGTAGGTCAAGAACCGATTATTGATGCTATTTTTCCTGATAAAGACACGATTGCACTAGGAGAAAGTACCAACATCCGTATAGAAGGCGCGCAAGGCAACTACTCGTATCGTTGGATTAATGATCCAAGTTTGAATCGTTTGGACATTGCTGACCCCTCTGCTGCGCCAACAGAAACGACTACCTACACCGTCGAGATTTTCAATGAAGATGATCCATGTGGCTGCGTACTAATACGTAATGTACAGATCGTTGTATTGGATTTGCCCTGCGAAGATCCATATGTTTTTATTCCAACCGCCTTTACACCAAATGGCGATGGCATCAACGACGTGCTTCGAGTCTACGGTCCACATATCGAACGCCTGAATTTAGAAATCTACAACCGTTGGGGGGAGCTAGTCTTCGAGACAGATGACGTAGATGGCGAATGGAACGGCAATCACCGACGCACTGGACAGCCTGCCGAAGGACGAACATTTGCTTATGTGCTTTCTGTAGAATGCATTGGTGGAGAAACGTATACGAAGCGTGGGAATGTGACGATATTGCGGTAAGTTTCAATAATAAATATTAATAGAATGGCGATAATCTTGTACAGGTTATCGCCATTTTTTATGCAGACAAATAGAAAGCTACCGCCCACCCGTCAATACCGCATACACCTTCGGCAAGCTCCGCTTCAATAACATTCCAGCGCCAATACATAACAGAATCACCAAAGTCGGCGCAGCAAAATAAGTCAGCAACTGCCCCAAACTTCCACTGCCTAACACTTTTAATAGTATCTTTTTAAAGATCGTCAGCAAAGGTTCATGCGCCAAATACAGGAAGAAAGCAAAGCTCAAATAAGCTGGTAACGGCGAGTAATTCACCTTGTTTCGATTCAAAAAATCATAGCCACTCCAGATCGCAAGAATGCCAATTCCATATTCTAAGGTCAGTAATAGTGGTCGCCAAAAAGGGATGGAAAGCCAGGTTTCACTCTCAAAAACAACACGTCCCACCACTAAAAGTGTCCAAACAATAGCACTCCAACTTACCATCATTGGGTAGCGACGTAAGACGAATTGTTGTCCGTGTAAGCCAAACCACATCCCTAAACTAAAGGAAGCCAACGAAGTATTACTAAGCAATTGATTGTCGGGAATACGCACCAAATTGAGGAGTAGAACAGCGATGAGTAGTAAGGCAAAAATGTTCGTGTAGCGAACGATCCAATAGAGTAAAGGGGAAAGTAAAACAAGCACAAATAAGTGTCGCAAAAACCACAATTGATAAGGGAGCGGCTTCAAAAGCCACGTATACAGTAGGTCAGTTATACTGCTTTCTCGAATTAGGCCTGAGTTGAAAAAGGAACGTGTAAATGGCAGCGATTGCAGCACAAAGAAAATGCCAATGCCGATGAACGACCACAGTAAATAGGGAATCAAGACAGACCGAACACGAGATTTTATTTTTCGTCTAAAAGTGGCAGTATTCGCTTCCGTAATATTGACGACTAGAAGGTAACCTGATATCAAGAAAAACAGAACGACACACAACTTAGTGAAACCACCCGAAATCAAATTCTGCACATAGAAGTTGAGCGCGTCACTATTGCCTTTTAAATTGTGCGCATGCAGAACCACCACCATGACAATCAACAGAAAGGAAATAATTTTTAGCTTTCTACTAAGATAATCGTTCATAGTTTTAAACTTAATTGCGGGGCAGCGGCTGGTAGTTGTTCGCCCAACTCATAGCAGTGTCGACAGCGAGGTTCGTAGATGTCTTTTTCTCCCAATACAACCTGTGCTTTTGATGCACTCAAACGATAGGAAAAAGTCGCCAGATTGCCACATTGTTGACAAATGGCATGCACTTTCGTGATGTATTCTGCAATCGCCAAAAGGTGAGGCATCGGACCAAATGGCTTGCCAGAATAATCCATATCTAAGCCAGCAATAATGACGCGAATCCCTTTCAGTGCCAGTTGATGACCAACTTCCGATAGTTCTAAATCAAAAAACTGCGCTTCGTCAATCCCGACCACTTTGATATGTTCCTCCACCTTTAGCAGTTCGCTAGAATGCTCAATAGGAGACGCGATGAGCCGATTATCATCGTGCGAAACGACTCTGCTTTCATCGTAGCGCGTATCTATTTGAGGTTTAAAAACAGCAACTTGCTGCCCCGCTATTTTAGCGCGCTTCAGTCGGCGAATCAGCTCTTCTGTTTTACCTGAAAACATGGAGCCGCAAATGACTTCTATCCAGCCCTGTCGCTGCCGACGGTAATGTGGTTCTAGAAACATGATATTGTTCTTGGCTTTTCCCGAAAGCTATCGGGATTAGCTATTAGCTATTCCGAATGAAGCAAAAGTTAGGTAAGTTAAGCTGAATTGTTTTACAATGACTTTACTGCTTCCCAAATCTGTTCCACTAACTGTTCTTCTGGCAAAGTCGCGTCCAAAACTAAGATATTTTCTTCATCTTCGATGCGTTTCATGGCAAGAAAGTAGTTGTCCCGCACTTTCTTTAAGCGTTCTTCCGTCTCATACAAGTCCAAAAAAGCACGACTTTTTCGAATGCGTTCTAGGCTTTTTTCTGGCGTAATGTCTAGGAAAATGATGAGATCGGGACGAAGTAATTTGGCACATTCAGCATTGGCAGTCATCACCCAATCGAGTGGCACAAACTCGCTATGGTAGGCATAAGAAGATAAGTAGTAGCGGTCGCAGACAACAGTCGTTCCAGATGCTATCAAACCCAACATTCCATCTTTCTCTTTTTGAATATGATCCAACCGATCCGCTAAAAAAAGCGCAGCCATCGTCTTTTCGCTCATCCGCAATTCTCGGTTCAAGACTTGTCGAATTAGCTTGCCAATTGGTCCGTCGGTAGGTTCTCTTGTTTCATGTACAGTCACCTCTTCCGCTCGCAAACGCATGACTAGCCGTTCTAATTGAGTCGTTTTACCCGACCCATCAATTCCTTCAAAAACAATGAATTTTCCTTTGGACATGCGTAGTCGCTTTGCTAAAGTGGCGGATGGAGATGTAAGAAAGCAAACTTTGGTAAAGCTTACGCTCGACTAATTTAACTCACGGCTTGCTTCAATTCCACAAAGTTAGGAACTTCTGTTGGCTTCCCTTGATAATTCCAGAGAATAGCTTGCCAAAAAACGCGTACATGATCTAGTTTTCCAGCCCGTAGCCATTTGAAGGTCTGCCACGGCAATACCACCACAAAAACATAAAGCGAGAAAAAGGCGAAGGTGATGTTGCTTCTATTGCGCCGCATAAAATAGACGCGATTGCGGTTCATGTAGTACGTTTTGAGCAGGCTTGCTTCGCCTACACTAACCGACTCTTTGTGGAAAACGATAGATTTTGGGTTGACAAAAATGCGATAACCGGCGCGCCGAATCTGTTCGCACCAATCGAGTTCTTCATAATACAAAAAGAACTCTTCTGGCATCAAACCGACTTGTTCAATCACTGCTCGTGGTAGCATCATAGCAGCACCATGTGCGTAATTCGTTTCGTGCGCTTCTTGATTGAACTTAGCGTGATCTAGCTGTCGGTTGCCGATAATTTTATTGCGTCCAGTCAATGGATTCATCGGGGTTGCACCCACATATTGCACCAATGGATTTGTACGATCGGGATACTCATAGTACAGCTTTGGACTGACTGCTCCTACGTTTTCGTATCGTTCAAAACACGCTAGCAGTCTAGGAATACTACCTTCGACGACCTCTGCATCATTATTGATGAGGAAGATATAATCACCTGTACTCTGCTGAATACCTAAATTATTGCCACCCGAAAAGCCTAAGTTTTGTTCACTTTCGATGGCTATTAAATCAGGCGCGATTCTCTTTAAATATGGAAAAGGATTCTCACGAGAGGCATTATCTACCACGATCAGTTCGTAGTCCTGAAAACTCTGCGCTTGAAGAGAGCGTATCAACTCACCTGTCAACTCAGTCTGGTTGTAGTTAATCGTAACAATAGAAACTTTAGGCATGCCCTTTTGATGAGTGATAGATGATGAAATGGTAGAAAATTTAGATGAACTGCATAGAAAGTGTCTCTAGAAGCCCGTTTTACTCAGTCGACCACAATAGCAATTTTTGCTAAGTCCTCTTTAAGTTGTTTTGGAGAATGAAAGTGAACACTATAAACACCCATCTTTCGTGCAGCTTCTACATTTCGCAGGTTGTCATCAATGAAAATAGCTGTTTCAGGATTGATCTCAAAGCGATCCAACATTAGCTGATAGAAAGCTGGATTGGGTTTACGCATTTGCTCTACGCCTGACACTAAAATGTCTTCAAACCAAGTTAGAAACTCATAGCGTTTCTGCGCAACTGGAAACGTCTCCGCTGACCAGTTTGTCAATGCATATAAGCGATAGTCGCTTTTCGTTTTTAAATACCTCAAAATATCAACTGTTCCTTCAAGAGCACCTCCTAACATCTCCGACCATCGACCATAAAACGCACGAATCTCTTCCTCCCACTTCGGATGCTGCTCCACTAGCAAATGAGTTGCTTCTGCTAATGATCGACCGGCATCCTGTTCTT
The DNA here is from genome assembly GCA_964385665.1 of uncultured Saprospiraceae bacterium. Classification (GTDB taxonomy): domain Bacteria; phylum Bacteroidota; class Bacteroidia; order Chitinophagales; family Saprospiraceae; genus JAAUTG01. Next base: position 2,378 of record CAYLPW010000052.1, on the reverse strand, counting down.
CATTCCAATCAGATGTCGTGATGTGTTCCAAAAAGTACTCCATCCGTTCGTCGTCGTCAAAAAGCTGTCGATACAAGTAGCGCGGATTCCAATCAATCAGCACACCGCCCAAATCAAATACAATCGTTTCAATAGTCATAATTAAAGGGTATATGATAGCAATAGTAGTCAGGATGCGAGTGCAGAGAAAAGGTATATTGGCTATCGTATTTGTATTTCAATAAGCATATACGAAAATACTATATGTTTGTTCTTTAGAATGGCATAGAACTTTATCTTAATTCTGCCTTGCCTTTTTTTCTAGTCAGAATTAATTTTTAACAATAACTGTATTCAGGTATTTTAAAATGAACTTTGAACTAATTGTAAGTATAGGATTCGTGATCTCAACAGTCATTCAATTGGTATATTGGGGCATCATCTTTCCACGTATCCTGTCGCACAAAGATACTATCAATACAGGCGTTCAGCACCCAGTATCGCTAATTATCTGTGCTAAGAATGAAGCTAAAAATCTCCGTCGTAACCTGCCCCATATTCTAAATCAAAACTACCCCTTCTATGAAGTTATCGTCGTCAACGATAACTCAACTGACAAAACGGAGACAATTATTTTGGAATTCCAGAAAATGTATCCTATCTTGCGCCTAATTAGCAGTAAGACAAATAAAGTCGGTAAGAAATCTGCCTTAGCCGATGGTATTCAAGCTGCTAAATATGAAGTTCTTTTATTAACTGATGCAGATTGCCGTCCAAATAGCTCGGACTGGTTGCGCCTAATGCAGCAAAACATTGAAGGCGAAGTAGCGATTACACTAGGTTATGCACCCTACGATCGCTATCCCACTTGGTTGAATCGATTTATTCGATATGAAACCTATTATAGTGGTCTTCAATATCTCAATTTTGCACTTTGGGGACAACCATACATGGGTGTCGGACGGAATTTGATGTATCAGAAAATGCTCTACCGTAAGGTAGGCGGTTTTATTTCCCATGAGCATATTGCTTCCGGTGACGATGATCTCTTCATCCACGCAGTATCTCATCTTAACAACATAGGAGTCGTTTTAGATAAACGGTCGTTCGTTTATTCAGCACCCAAGGTGACTTGGCGGTCTTTTTACCGTCAGAAAACCAGGCATCTGAGTACAGCTACCAGCTATCGACTCAAACACAAAGTGTTACTCGGACTGCTCTCGGGCAGTCACGCGGCACATTACGTTCTGGGGACATTCACACTTATTCAGGGTTATCAATCTCTTTTAGTCGGGGGATACCTGATTCGCATGAGTATTATTTTGCTAGTAAGTCAATTTATCTTGCGCAAGCTCGACGAAAAGGGTCTACTTATGTGGATACCTGTGTTGGATGTTATGATGCTATTCTATTACATCATTTTTAGTTCGACACTTGTCAGGAATGCCAAGAACCGATGGTAGTAATAATTAGAATAGTAACATATAAATATCCATGAACATGACAATTTCTACAAACACAAACCTTTCAGCTAAAGCGCAAAACGACTACAACCTAGTACAGGCAGCAATCGGCGGCAATCAAAGAGCCTATGCCGAGCTAATGAATCGCTACCGTACTTCTGTCTTTCACACCATGCTAAAAATGGTACACAATCAAGAAGATGCGAACGACCTGACGATTGAAGCCTTCGGAAAAGCCTTTCGCAAACTGACGAGCTACGCGCCACATTACGCGTTTAGCACTTGGTTGTTCCGCATCGCGATCAACAACTGCATCGACTACATCCGCAAGAAAAGACTGCAAGTATTGTCTATCGACGATCCAATCGACGCAGGTAGCGATCAGGATTACTCGAACAACTTACGCTCGGATAGCATGAATCCAGAAGAGCAGTATATGAATCAGCAAAAAATACAAATGATGCGGATGGTCATGAATCAATTGAACGATAAGTATAGATTGATGATTGAATTGCGCTACTTCGAGGAGTTGAGTTACGACGAGATCGCTAGGGAGTTGAATATTCCTTTGGGTACAGTGAAAGCGCAGTTATTTCGCGCCAAAGAAATGATGTATGAGTTGTTGCAGAAGCCAGGTGCGAGTGCATATTTGGACAGCAACAAGCGCAAGGCGAAAAAACGTGAAACAACTACGGCTGCTCGTCGTGAGACGGCTACTGCTGTGGCTGCATAGAAAGAGCTATTGGATATTAGACGTTAGACGGTTCGGCCAAATATCTAATCTTGGTGGTCTAACTTCTTTGTCTGCTACGAATAAGTAATTCGAGAGGGAAGAATGGGTTGATGTCTGTTCTTCCTTTTTCTATTAAAGGGATCAAACGATTGAGAGTGTTCACTGAACTACACCCATACATCAGACGATAATTATTCCACTAA